>WHSP01000115.1:0-14556 GCA_009380025.1 Gemmatimonas sp.
CGAGGGTTTTGCGAGGCCAGAAGTGCGACCCCTGCCACGGTCGGCCACTGGTCGCAGATCCCCGCCGTACCCACCGACGCTTTCAAAGCAGCTCCGATCGTGAGCGGCGACCCGGCTGAGGCCGCGGCCGTCTTCCGCACCAGCGGCACCGCCCTCGGCGCGGGTCGCCGTGGAACGCACTACATGCTCGACACCGCCCTCTACCGGGCTGCCCTTCGCGTCGGCTTCGGCGTCCATCTCTTGCCCGAGGGCGGTCCCATCCGCATCGCCGCACTCGTTCCTCCTCCCAGCGAGCTTCCCGATTCGTCGCTTTCGTTCATGGTCGGTGATGTGCTCGAGACGTTCGGCGCCGATAGGAGCCGTTTCTACGTTCGGAAGGGCGATCTCGACCTGAATCGCTTCGTCGCCGACGCACGCGACGCGATCGTCGAGGGCCAGCGGGTGCTGGTCGCAGGTACTTCGTTCGCCTTCGTCTACCTGCTGGATGGCCTGGCAGCAGCGGGGATCCACCTGTCGCTCCCCCCGGGGAGCCGGGCCATGGATACCGGCGGCTTCAAAGCCCGATCTCGCGAGGTCGAGCGGGCCGAGCTGTACGGAATGATCGAAGTGGGGCTGGGTATTCCCGCTGCATACATCGTCAACGAGTACGGGATGACCGAGATGAGCTCCCAGTTCTACGATGGCATTGCCGGCGAGGCGGCACCGATTGGTGCAGGTCGGCTCCATCATGGTCCCCCCTGGGTGCGTACCGTCGCCGCGGACCCCAACACCCTCGAGCCCCTGGACCGCGGCGCCGTCGGGATCCTTCGGCACCTCGACCTGGCTAACCTCGATTCAGTCGCCGCAATTCAAACGGCGGATCTCGGGGCCATCGCGGACGGCGGGTTCGAGCTGGGCGGGCGGGCGGAAGGAGCCGAGGCCCGAGGCTGCTCGATCGCCACAGACGAATTGCTAGAGGTGATGCGGAGGGGCATCGAAGGGTGAGTGGTGAATGGTGAATCGTTCCCTTCTTCACCCTTCTCCATTCCTTCGGCTCAACCGGAAGCAACAGCCGCCAGACGCTGTGCGAGGGAAGCGATCAGCACCTCGACCATCCCGAGGGGCGCCCAGGTGGTCGAGAGCCAGGTCGTCCGCCGGGCGCCAGAGGTGGCCGGGCTCGCCCGAACTCCCGGACGGAGCGTTCGAATCCTCCGCCCGTGGTCCGTTCATTTGCATTCGAGCCAGTTCTCGCCGACGCCCGCCTCGACGCGCAGCGGCACGCGCAGCTCCGCGGCGCTCTCCATGTGCTCGCGAACGAGCTCGATGGTGCCTTCGGCCTCGTCTCGCGGTGTCTCGAAGAGCAGTTCGTCGTGCACCTGGAGCAACATGCGGGCGCCGCTGCCACCCTCCGCGATCGCCCTGTGGATGTCGATCATCGCGATCTTGATCAAGTCCGCCGCAGTCCCCTGGATCGGAGCATTGGTCGCGACTCGCTCCCCGAACGAGCGAATGTTGAAGTTCCGCGCTCGAATCTCCGGAATGTAGCGGCGACGGCCCGTCAGGGTCTCCACGAACCCACGCTCTCGCGCGACTTCCACCTGCTGGTCGAGGTACGCCCGAACCCCCGGAAAGCGCTCGAAGTAGCGGTCGATGAACTCCTTCGCCTCCGCTGCGCTGACGCCGAGCTGCTGGCCGAGAGAGAACGGTCCGATCCCATAGATCACGGCAAAGTTGACCGTCTTTGCCCGGTCTCTCATCAGCCGCGTCACCTGATCGGGTTCCACGCCGAAGACGATCGCGGCGGTCTGCCGGTGGACGTCGGTCCCGGATCGGAATGCCTCGAGGAAGGCGACATCCTCCGAGTAGTGCGCCATGATGCGCAGCTCGATCTGGGAATAGTCCGCAGACACGAAGAGGTGCCCGTCCTCTGGAACGAACCCGCGGCGGATCTCCCGTCCGATCTCAGTGCGGATCGGGATGTTCTGGAGGTTCGGGTCGCTGGAGGAAAGCCGTCCGGTCGCGGCGACGGCCTGGTTGAAAGAAGTGTGCAGGCGGCCGGTACTCGGATTGACGAGGCGAGGCAGGGCGCGAACGTATGTCGACTGCAGCTTGTCGAGCTGGCGGTACTGCATGAGCAGCTCGGGAAGGCGATGGCCCCGAGCGGCGAGCTCCTCCAGCACGGTGACATCCGTCGATGGGCCTGTCTTCGTTCGCTTCAAGACGGGTAGCTCGAGCCTCTCGAAGAGGATCTCGCGCAGCTGCGGGTTGGAGTTGATGTTGAACGGTCCACCCGCTGCGCTGTGGATCTCCTTCTCCAGCGAGCCGAGCTCCGTATCCAGCCTTCTCCCCAGGTCGCGAAAGAACCCGCCGTCAATCCGGATGCCGTTCCACTCCATCTGGGCGAGCACGTCGATGAGCGGGATCTCGACCGTCCGGAACAGCTCCTCGACCTCGAGCTGGGGGAGTTGAGGTGCGAAAGCCGCCTGCAGCTGGAGCGCAACGTCGGCATCCCCGCAGGCGTAGTCGCGGCACTTGTCGACCTCCACCTCCGCGTAGGGAAGCTCGCTCTTTCCCTTCCCCACGAGCTCGGCGAACGTGGTCGTCCGGTAATCGAGGTGCTCGAGGGCCAGGGAATCGAGGCCGTGCTCGCGCCGATTCGGATCGATGAGGTAGCTCGCCACCATCGTGTCGAAGGCGATGCCGCGGAGGGCGATCCCCGCCCGCCGCAGCACGCTGAGATCGAACTTTAGATCGTGCCCGATCTTCTCGACGGTCGGGTCCGAGAGCAGCTCGACCAGCGGCCGCATCTCGTCCGACTGGATGTCGGGGAGGTTGCGAACTTCGCGACTTTCGAGCAGCTCACCCTCGGGCGGGCAGTGACGGAACGGCAAGTAGAAGGCGTGGTCGGGCTCCAGCGCGACGGCGAGGCCGACGAGGCCGGACCGCATCGGCTCCGCGGTGGACGTTTCGACATCCAGTGCGAAACTTCCCTTCTCGCGGATCCGCCTCACCACGTCGGCCACCTCCGCCGGCGCGTAGAGGGTCCGATAATCGACTTCCCGCTTTCCCTTCGTCGGCTCTGGCGCGCCATGCTCGCGGACCAGCGAATGGAACTCCAGCTCGAGGAAGATTTCCTTCAGGCGTTCGCGATCGGGCGGCCCGCACTCCAGGGATTCGAGGTCGAGACCGATCCCGAGATCCGTTCGAATGGTGACGAGCTTCTTGGACAGACGCGCCTCATCGGCCGACTGCTCGAGAGCTTCCCGGGCCCGCTTCGCAGAGATTTCGGAGGTGCGGGCAAGAATCTCCTCGATCGAGCCGAACCGCTCGATAAGCTGAATGGCCGTCTTCGGGCCGATGCCGCGCACTCCCGGGACGTTGTCGGAAGAGTCCCCGATCAGGCCGAGGTAGTCGACCACATGGTTCGGAGCGACCCCCAGCCGCTCGTGGGCGTTGGACTCGGTCACCCACTCCTCGTCCACCGCAGCCGGTCCCCCGCGACCCGGGTTCAGCAACCGGACACCAGGCTCGACGAGCTGATAGAAATCCTTGTCACCGGAAACGATGACGGCCTCGAGCCCCGAGCTCGAGGCACGGGTGGCGAGTGTGCCGATCACGTCGTCGGCTTCGTACCCCTCGAGCTCGAGAACAGGGACGTTGAAGGCGCTGATGATGTCCCGGACGCGCGGAAGGGACGTCTTCAACTCGCTCGGCATCTTCTCTCGCGTCGCCTTGTACTGCGGGAAGATCTCGTGTCGCTCCGAGCTGCCAGCGTCGAAGACCACGCCGAGGTACTCCGGCTTATGCTCCTCGAGGATCTTGAGTAGGAAGTTCGTAACACCCCAGGCCGCCGAGGTGTTCTCGCCACGGGTGGTGACCAGCGGACGGGATATGAGTGCGAAGAACGACCGATAGATGAGGTTGTACCCGTCGATCAAATAAAGGCGGGGCCGACTCTCGGTCTGATTTTCTGTCATGGATGGATGGAGAATGGTGAATGCTGAACGATTATCTGTTTTTCACCATTCGCCATTCACTATTCGGACAGCTTCACCGCGGTTCCGCTCGCGCTGACCATCAGCATCCCACCACCGCCGCCCATGGTAATCGTTTCGTAGTCCAGGTCGACAGCGACGACGGCCGTCGCGCCGCGAGACGATGCCTCCTCGACCATCTCACGGATCGCGATCTGCTTCGCCTTTCGGAGCTCCTCTTCGTATGCATTGGAACGGCCACCGACGACATCGCGGATTCCAGCGAAAAAGTCGCGGAAGATATTTGCGCCCAGGATTGCCTCCCCGGTCACGATCCCCAGGTACTCGGTGATGGGCTTCCCCTCAACGTTCGGAGTCGTCAAGACGAGCATCGTTCCTTCCTTTTCTTGGTTTGGAGACGAGCGCACACATCTCCCCGCCGGCGACGGTGCGAGACCTGCCAGGATCCTCGCAAGCAATATACGTCGGCCCGGACTGCTTCGCGTCGACCTCGACGATTCCGTCGTTCCCAACTACCTGGAGCGGACGAGCAGAACGCCTCCGACGACCATCGCGGCGCCCAGGAGGGCCGGCAACGTGAAGCGTTCATCGAGCCAGAGCACGCCGGTGGTGAGCGCCACCACGGGGGTGAGGTTGGAGAATACGGCGGTCCGCGCGCTGCCCAGTTTCTGGACTCCCTGGTACCAGAGCAGGTAGGCCAGACCGATGGAGAAGACGGAAGAGAACACGAGACCACCCCACGCAGCGGGACCGACGAGGGTCCAGTCCTGGGCCACGAGCCCCGGAATCCCGATGATCGCCAGCCCCAAGGATCCAACCCACAGCGTCCACGCAGTGGTTTCGAGCGGGCCGTGACGGTCGATCAGCGGCTGGGCACCCAGTGTGTAGATCGCCCATACGCCGGCCGCCCCGATGAGGATCAGGTCGCCGATGAGGGTCCCGGCACCCTCGAGCCGAAGCGAGCTACCGCTCACGAGAGCGACCCCGCTGACAGACAGCATGGCACCTGCCCAGGCCAGGCCCCGCCGCTCGCCCCCCGACCTGCCCAGGACGAGCAGGAAGAGTGGAACGAGTGCCAGCATCAGGCTGGCATTCCCCGCCCGGGTTCGGTCCAGGCCGAAGATGAACAACATCTGGTAGACCACGACCCCGAGAGCGCCGAGGCAGAGGATCCGCAGCACGTCCCGGCGGGGAGGACGCCGGATCCCACCAGCCCGCAACAGCACTCCAACCATGAAGAGAGAGGCCAGAATGTGACGGAGGGAGTTGAAGCCGAGCGGATCGAACGCCTCGAGCGCCCACTTCACGACCGCAAAGTTGACCCCCCAGATCGTGACCATCGCGACCAGCCCGAGCTCCGCTCCCAAACGTCCACGCTGATCGTCAGAAGCGGGCCGCTGATCACCCGAAGTCGCCGGCTCTGAAGGTTCCAGGGCATCTGCCGAGTCGCCCCCGGCGGTGGATGACTGCTGCAGGGCGTTTCCCCCAGAGTTCCGTAAACGCATAGAGAACAAATAATTAACCGCAGATACGCGGAGTGCGCAGAGGGGACGTGCAGTTCTCTGCGTACTCCGCGTCTACGGGGAATCGTTTGCGAGATTCGGACCGACAAGCGGTCCTTTTAGCTTCCCAGGTGTGTGCGGAACCATTCCACGGTGCGCGGCCAAGCCTCTTCCGATGCCGTCAGGTTCGCCCCGTCCTGCCCATCCTGAGCGCGGAGGAAGCCGTGACCAGCGCCGGGGTAGATCTCGCTCTGATACTCCTTCCCCAGGCCGTCCATCGTCGACTCCGCGGCCGGGATCGTGGCGTTGACCCGTTCGTCATCCCCACCATAGAGCCCCAACACGGGCGCCTCGATCGACTCCAGTCGCGTGGTGTCGGGCGTGGTGCCGTAGTAGACCACAGAAGCGCCGAGGTCCTCCGAATAGATGGCATGCTCGAAGGACGTCGTTCCGCCCCAGCAGAAGCCGACGATGCCATAGCTGTCGGCCGCTGCGGGCAGGTCCATCCCGTACTCGGCCACGACCATGAGCTGGCGGTGGATTGCATCCCGATCGAGCGTCTGGATTTCGCTCCGGGCAACGTCCGGAGACGGGGCTCCATCCTCACCAGCGGGGATATCCCTCATCGTCAGCAAGTCTGGCGCAATGGCGATGAAGCCTTCGGCGGCGAACTGGTCGGCAACCGCCCGAACCCAGTGCGAGAGACCGAAGATCTCGTGAACGACGAGCACCACAGGCGCCGGATCGGTCCTCTCCGGATAGACCACGTAGGCCCGGACACTATCCTCCGCTCCTGTATCGATCGTCACCCATTCCCCATGCCGCGGCGAGGACTCCAGACGGGCCATCGCCTCCTCAGCGTCCGCCGGAAGGCTGGCCATCATCACTTCGGCGGCAGGTGCTGCGGCCGAAGCGGCGGGCTCCTCTTCTGGCATCCCCCCGGCCGAAGCATCTTCCGCCTCGGTGCACGAGGAGAGCAGGAAGGCGAACGAGAGCAGTGTAAGAAGGTGCTTCATGGCGCTCCTCCGTTTGGGTGGGCGGAAGGCTATCGGCTAAGGAGGAACTGATATTGTGCTTCCAGCCTCCGCGCCAGGGATGTCGGAGCTGGACCCGCTCTACGACCGCGACGGCGCGGGTTCGGCAGAGTCGGATCGGGCGGCCTTACGGGCGAAAGGTGCGGGGAGGTCGAGCCGCATCATCAGCAGCGCGATGACGATCGCCGCATAGACGAGTGGCGGACGTGTGTCGGCCTTGACCAACCAGAAGTAGTGGAGTACACCGAGGAGGGCGGCCGGGTAGATGAGCCAGTGCAATCTCCGCCATTTCTTGCCGCCTAACCGGCGGATCGATTTACGGGTCGACGTCGCCGCGAGCGGGGTGAGGAGGCAGAGCGTGATGAACCCGGCGGTGATGAACGGACGCTCGAGGATGTCCTCGATGATGAAGGACAGTGCGAACCACTGCTTGATCGCGACGTAGATGACGAAGTGAGAGAGCGCGTAGACGAATGAGATGACGCCGACGGGACGCCGAATCTGGATCAAGCGATTCCACCCCGTGACCCGGCGAACCGGCGTGACGGCGAGAGTCACGACCAGCAGGGTGAGTGCCCACCATCCCGTCCGGCGCACGAGCGCCTCGACGGGCTCGACACCGAGCCCACCGGTCGCCGCGTCCCATCCGATGTTCGCGAGCGGCACGAGCGCGAGCACGCCCGCCATCGTGGCGAGCGGCCAGCGCTTCGGCGCGCGAGGCCGGGGGTTCCGATCCGGAGCGGCCGGTGGAGGCGCAGCTACTGCCTGACTCAATAGTACCTCGTCAAATCCATGCCGGAGTAGAGGCTTGCGACCTGGTCGCCGTAACCGTTGAACATCGGCGTCGGGCGCGGTCGCAACTCACCCACGCGGCGCTCCCGCGCCTGCGACCAACGTGGGTGATCGACCTCCGGGTTGACGTTGGCGTAAAAGCCGTACTCCTGCGGAGCCATGATATTCCAGGTGGTCGGCGGCTCCTCCTCGACAAAGCTGATTCGAACGATCGACTTGACGCTCTTGAACCCGTACTTCCAGGGAACCACGAGGCGAATCGGCGGTCCGTTCTGACCAAGGAGCGGGCGCTCGTAGATGCCGACGGCGAGGAGCGTGAGCGGGTGCATCGCCTCGTCCATGCGCAGGCCCTCGACGTACGGCCAATCGAGGACACGCGCTCGCTGCCCCCGCATCTGCTCCGGATCGTGTAGGGTCTGGAACGCGACATATTTGGCGGACGAGGTCGGCTCCAGGTAGTTGATGACGTCGCGCAACGGAATCCCCTGCCAAGGAATGACCATAGACCACGCCTCGACGCAGCGCAGGCGATAGACGCGCTCTTCGGGGGTGAACGACGAGAGGAGGTCTGGCAGATCGTAGGTTGCAGCCTTGCTCACGTGCCCGTTGACATCCACGCTCCACGGGTGGCCCGTGAAGTTACCCGCGTGGCGCGCAGGATCCTCCTTGTCGGTGCCGAACTCGTAGAAGTTGTTGTAGTTTGTGATCGCCTCGTACGGCGTCAGCTCGTCCGACTGGCCGCGACTTTGGCTTGCGGCATGCGCCTGGCTACCCAGCGGAACACCGGCGGCGATCGCCGCGGCGCCTGCCCCGAGCCGACCGATGAACTTGCGTCGGTTCAGGTAGACGGCCTCCGGCGTGATCTCGGAAGACGGGATATGATCGGAACCGCGCCTGATGAGCATCGGAGATCTCCGCGTTGCGGGCGAACGAATATTGGCACGGCACGCCAAGCCCCTCGAATACTGAACTGATGAGAACGATGTTCCGGATCGGGACCCTTTTCGGCGTTCTGCTCGTGCTGTCCGGCGGATGCGACCGTGGGGGCGAATCGCAGGAGCCACCTGCTTCCGACGCCAAGACGGTCGGTCCCGACATCGGCCACGCCACCGGGCTCGAGAGTGCCCCGGTCACGGTCGTCGAGTTCTCGGACTTCGGGTGTCCGTACTGCGCACAGTTCGCGCTCAATACCTACCCTCAGATCCACACGGAGTTCGTCCTCGGGGGGCATGTCCGCTGGATCTACGTGCCATTCGTCATCGGCCGCTTCCCCAACGGCGACGCTGCGGCCCTCGCCGGAGAGTGCGCGGGCGAACAGTCACGCTTCTGGCCCATGCACGACCTGCTCTTCCAGCATCAGAGCCAGTGGCGAAGGGCGGGGCCGGCGGATGACGTATTCTATCAATTCGCCGACTCGGTGGGCCTCGACGCAAGCCGGTTCGACGAATGTTACCGCGAGAATCATCCCGGCGCTCGGATTGAACGGCACAACGAGCTGGCCCGTCGCGCGGGGGTGCGTGGCACGCCCAGCTTCCTCGTCAACGGTCGCCAGATCGAGGGGGCGCTTCCGCCAGACCAATTCCGGGCGCTGCTCGAATGGGCAGTCACGGCCGCACCTTAGAAGGCCGAAGTCTGATGAGAAGCCGTGCGCATTTTCGTAGCCATCCGCTCCACCCGATGCTGGTTCACTTCCCCATCGCCTTCCTGGTGGGGGGATTCGTCGCGGACCTGGCAGCTACCCTGTTCGACCTCCCGGACCTCCAGATCGCTGCCTGGTATTTAGTGGCGGCCGGCGTCGTCGCAGGCCTGATTGCCGCGGTGCCGGGCCTGGTCGACTACTTCGCCGTCGTTCCGCCCCACAGCTCCGGAAAGAAGCGGGCGACCCGCCACCTGATCACCGTCGTGAGCGCTCTCACCCTCTTTGCGATAGCCTGGGCTCTTCGTGGCGGTCCGGGCGTGCCGCTGGACGGCGTCGTGCTCGTTCTCGAAGCAGGTGCCGTGGTTCTACTCGGGATGGGCGGCTGGATGGGCGCCACTCTCGTCGTCCGAAACCAGATAGGCATCGATCATCGCTACGCGCGGGCCGGCAAGTGGAAAGAATCCCACTTCGATGATCCCGGCGCCGTGCCAATCGTCGTCGCCCGCCGGGACGAGCTCGAGGTCGATCAGATGAAGCTCCTCCACGTTGGTGATCGTCGGGTCGTTCTCGCCAGGAGCAACGACGGCTACGTCGCCTTCGCCGATCGTTGTTCACACAGGGGTGGCTCTCTCGCCGGCGGCGTGATGGCGTGCGGCCTCGTGGTCTGTCCGTGGCATGGCTCGCAGTTCGACGTTCACTCCGGCCGCGTCTGCGCCGGGCCGGCGGAAGAGACCATCGAAGTGTACCCTCTCGAGGTGGTCGGCGACGAGGTTCGGCTCACCCTTCGATGATCAGACACGAGCGGTTCTTCTTCGCTGTTCCGCTCGCGGACGAGGTGCGAAATCAACCTACGCGAGCCGGCGAACCCGGGGCTGCTCATCGCCACCCGCCTGAACGTGAAATCGAGTGCGTCGTCGACCGGGTCGTGCTCCTGCGGAGTCTTCTGGAACAGTGAGGGGTACGTTACGTACCGATCCGTACTTTCCCGCTCTCCGTCCCCCTTTGATCATGGGGTCTCACGCGGAGGGCGCGGACGCACAGGGTCCTGACCTTGCGACGATGGGCCATGGACGGCAGCTTTCTTTGATTCACTGATAAGTAAGAGTTGGCTCAGCTGAGCTTTCGGATCGAGCCGAGGTACCATGAACTTGTCGATCACGCACCGCTCGCTGCTTCGCCGGTTCGCCGGAATCACGCTGATCGCTCTCGTTGGCTGTGGTCCGGCCGCGGACGGAGCGGCGTCGGAGGCCGGGGAGACGGAAGAGGCCGAGGATGTCAGCACCGTCACCGCCAGCTCGAACGCCCGGGAGCCCAGGCTCCCTCTACCCCAGCCGACTGGTGAGCGAGCTGTCGGGGCCCGGATCTGGGAGTACCAGATCGAGGTGACGAAAGACACCGTCCCGGCCGGCGAAACCGAGTTCCATGTCGTCAACGCAGGCAGAGACGAACACTGGTTGATCGTGCGCGCCGAGGGGCTCTTCGAGGCGACTCCGCATCTGCTGCCAGGAGACTCTGCCGTCCTGCGAGTCGACCTCCAGCCGGGTGAATACACGCTCGTCTGCACCATTCGCGACGAGTTCGATCATATCTCCGAAGGCGAAAGAAGGAGCTTCGTCGTCCGCTGAAGTACACCGCCAATCGATTCGATGCCGTCGGGGATGGCTCCCCGACCTTCCGCAGATCGTCCGGCGCCTCTCCCGTTCCACTCCTCTGTACCTGAAGGCGATCGTTGTCGATTCTACGCGTAATCGTAGCGGGTGACACCTTCGGCTCTGTTTGGCCGGAGCTCGCCGCGCGACACGGCCTCGAGCTTCGCCTCGAGTCGGCCACTGCCGCTGTCTCCCCCAATCCGAACGCTCTGCCTCCCTTGCTCGTCATCGCGGGTCGAGAGGAGGCGGCGGAAAGCGACATTCGGACCCTCAGGGCTGCCGGACTCGGCGCACCCGTCGTCATCGGAAGCTTACCCGACCATCGCCTCGCCGTCGCTCTGCTCCGATTCGGAGCACAAGAGTATTTCGCACTGCCCGGTGATCTCGACCTCCTCGACTCGGCGATCGCCGCGCTCGTCGATCGATCGCGCAGTGCCGCCGATCGAATCCGGCTGCTCGACACAACCCGAGCCCAGTACGATTTCAGCGAGATCATCGGCCGGAGCGCACCGGTCCGCGCAGCACTCGAACGGGCGGCCCGGATCATCCCCCACGACAAGGCGAACGTCCTGATCACCGGCGAAACCGGAACGGGGAAGGAGCTCGTAGCCCGCGCAATCCACTTCAAAGGTCCACGCGCGACCGGGCCGTTCGTCGACATCAACTGTGCTGCGATTCCGGGCAACCTTCTCGAGTCGGAGCTCTTCGGGTACGAGCGAGGTGCGTTCACCGATGCTCGGGGCGCGAAACCCGGGCTGTTCGAAGCCGCTCACGGAGGCACCCTTTTCCTGGATGAGATCGCCCACCTTCCGGTCGAGCTCCAGGGGAAGCTGCTTCGGGCCATCGACGAGAAGAGCATTCGTCGACTGGGCTCCCTGGAGTCCCGCTCGATCGACGTTCGGATCGTTGCCGCCACCCACGTCGTTCTCGAACGGGCGGTCGAGCGCGACGAGTTCAGAGAGGACCTCTATTATCGACTCTCTGTGATCCCGATCCATCTGCCACCCCTCCGGGAACGCGGGGACGACATCCTCCTCCTCTCGGAACACTTTCTCAAGCGCCTGTCCCAGCAGTACGACCTTCCGGTTCCGCCCGTCGACCAGTCCATCAACGCGGCGCTACTCGGACACGCGTGGCCGGGAAATGTCCGTGAGTTGCGCAACGCCCTCGAACGAGCCCTGCTCCTCGGCGACGGAGGCCTCTACCCTTCGGACCTCTTCCCCAACCGTACGGTCGCGATCGAACGAAGGAGTGGCTTACTACCCTTCCCCGCCTCGATGGACGTCATCGAACGAGAGGCCGCCCGCCGCATGGTCCTCCGTTTCGAGGGAAACAAGAGCGCGGCCGCCGCGGCCCTCGGGATCTCCCGGTCGCGACTGTACCGGCTCCTCGAGGAGGAAGACGAGGAGGAGCTATCGGAGGATCCGGAAGCGTCGCCCTCCCCCCGGGCCGGATAGAACGATGTTGCGAATCGCTACAAATGGCTCGACAGCAGACACTTCGGTGATGCCCACCGACCGCGGATCCTCGCGAATGCGAGGGTGCGATCGTTGCCCTGGCAGACCCATCGCTCTGCCCACAGCAACTCCCAACAGACCCTCGCTCATGTCTACACTTCGTACGATTTTCCTTACGGCGCTGGCCATTTCAATGGGTGCTGGCTGCGATCAGGTCCTCTCTCCGCCGGCGCAGGCCGTGGTGGAGGAGGGCGAGCTCGAGGTGGCGGAGACCTCCGACGACACTCCCCCGATCCTGTCGACGGAAGTCGAGTTCTGGGCTGTCCGGGGAGAGGCGCGCGAAGTGCAGATCTCGTACGAGGCAGAACCGCCGTACGATGGAAAGTGCCTGCGTTTCGTCGTCCCTCCCGAGGCACTTCTACGCCGACCCGATGGAAGCATCGTGGAACCCGGAGACTCCGTGCAAATCGCCATTCGATTGTTGGACGAGTCCCGCTTCGAGTTCGAGTTCGATCCGAGGGGATTGCAGTTCGACCCGGCGCATCCCGCCCGCATCGAGATTCGCTATTCCTGGGCCGATCTGAACGATGACGGAGAGGCAAATGCCGACGATTGGGCTCTAGCCTCTGAGCTTGCGATCTGGCGTCAGGAGGAGCCGGGTCAAGCCTGGATGAAGCTTCCGTCGACCGTGTTGGAGGAAGAGCGGGAAGTACACGCGGACGTCAACGGGTTCACCAAGTACGCACTCGCAAGCGACCGTCAGAGCATGCCTCCGACCTTCAACGAATGACGACACTGGAGCACGCTCGGAGCCTTGCGGCCGACCGAAAGTGGGCCGAGCTGGCTCAGCTAGCGGATTCGGTCGACCCGGAGACCGTCGGCCGCTCTGCCGAGCTGGCCTATCTGCTCGCCGACGCGCTGCGTCGCACCGGTCATCTCGACCGCGCTCGACCTCTCGCCGGCAGCGCCGAACGCTCCGCCTTCCGCACCGCCGATACCCGGCTCGCGCTCCGCACTCTCAACCTCCTGGGGATGCTCGCCTTCGAGGCGGGCTCAATGGACGAGGCCGAGACCGCATTCGGGTCGCTTCTCGAACGCGCCACTGAAACGGCCGACGACGAGTTCGCCGCCCGCGCATCCAACAACCTCGGGATCATCGCCAATATCCGCGGCAACAGCGAGCTGGCGCTCACCTCGTACCAGCGCGCGACTGTTTCCTATCACCGGATCGGCTATGCGCGTGGTCTCGCCCAGACCTATTACAACATGGGAATCTCCTACCGAGACCTCGGCTTCCCGGACGAGGCCGATTCCCACTTCGACCGAGCCGTTCAGTACGCTGACGAGTCCAACAGCGAGGATGTTGTCGCTCTCGCTGAGACGGAACGCGCCGCGCTACGCGCTCAGGCCGGTGACGGTCAACTCGCCGAATCCATCGCCTCCCGCGCACTCGCTCGCCTCGAGAGAATGAAGGATCCGGCCGGCGCCGCCAACGCCGTTCGCGTCCTGGCCAACGCGGCCCGCTCACGCGGCGCTCATGATCTCGCTCTCCAGAGGCTCGACGCGGCGCTTTCCACCCTCGACGCCCACCCCGACCTCCTCGTCCGCGCCGAGATCCAGCGCGATCGCGGCTCCCTCCTGGCAGCACTCGGAAGTCCGGCAAACGCCACCGATGCACTCCTCGATGCCGTCCGCGCCTACCAACGGCTCGGCGCAACGGTCGAGGCGGAAGCGATGAAGCTCCTTCTGTCGCAAATCGAGGAAACGCCCCCCTCACTGTAGCGATTCGATACAGCGCCGAATCGCACCTGCTCCGTCTCGATCTTCTACATCTGAAGTACCCTCAAAGAGTTAGCCTTCTCCTTCCGGTTCGGTTCCGAAGGGAATGCGCGTTGCCTCCTACCGGCCGGGCCGCACGTCCGCGGCGACATGATCCCTTCAGGATCCCGGCGATGGCCGGGAAAGGAGCAGACTCTTTCATGAACCGATTTGCCGTTCTCGCGATGGCGGTTGCCTTCGTCGGCTGCTCGAGTGATCCGCCGACGAACCCGGGTGGCGGCGGTGGGGGAGGAGGAGGAGGTGGCCCTGCACCGGATGAGGTGACCGTAACCATGACCGAGACCTCGTTCACTCCAGCGACCACCAGGGTAGCGGTGGGCGGTACGGTGACGTGGGACAACACGAGCAGTGCTCCACATACGGTCACGCCACAGGGGCATACCGAGTGGGAGAACCACAGCCTTCCAGAGGAAGCGACCTTCGACGTGACCTTCGATACCGCTGACAGCTACGACTACGAGTGCACGATCCACGCGAATATGACGGGTACGATCAACGTGGAAGAACCCGACGACGCATGAGGGCGCTCCCTCTCGTCCTGCTATCACTATCGCTGATCCTTCCCCGAGGTGGCCACGGACAGAGCGTGCTGGAGCGATCGCCGAGCATCCACGGCGTCTGGGGCTTGCCTTCCGGAGACGCCGCGTTCGTATTCGCCCACCGCTTCGAG
>WHSP01000115.1:14565-14795 GCA_009380025.1 Gemmatimonas sp.
GCAGGGATTCCCCTGGGGCTAACGGTCGGGTTGGACTTCACGACCTTCAGCGAGGTGGTCCCGGAGGAGCTGACCGGGAATGAGGGGCAGTACTGGCTCAAGCGGCCGTTCCAGGTTGGGGAGCGTTTCCAGGTAGCGCCGCTGGCCGCCTACAACAGCGCGGCGGAGAGCTTCGACGGCGCTCTCGACGCACGGGTCGCACTGGGCAGGTTCGACCTCTTCGGAGAGGG
>WHSP01000116.1 GCA_009380025.1 Gemmatimonas sp.
CACGCCCCGGGCAACCCCTCGTCGGGGCCGGGGCGTTGCTCTGGTACGCCCGGATGATGGGTGAGTGGGTGCGCGCGCGGCCGTCGGCGGTGACGAAGCCGCGGTGACGGCCGGGGCGAGCTGAACGAAGCTTCGAGAGAGGGATTCGCTGGAGACGACCAGCGATGGCGAGCTCACTACTACCCGCCGATCCGACCGATGACGCCGAGCAGTCGCCCCTTGAACTCCCGCATCTTCGCAGCTTCGTCCGGGGTTCCACTGCCGGCCTGCTGGTGCTGCTCGATGATGCCGACCACCGTCCAGGCTTCGTCCAGCGCTGCTCTGCGGGCTTCCTGGTCGTAATCGGCGCCCTGCTGGACGACTGCCCGCGCCTGGTCCAGCGCGCGCTGCCCCCGCTCGAGCAGCACCGGGGGCGGGAACGCGAATGGCAGCGCCTGCCGGCGCCGTTCCTCGGTCCGCTTGAGCCAGCCGGCCAGAAACTTCTTCTGCGAAGGGTCTCGCTCCGCGAACTGTTTGGACACGGACCGACCCGAGGTCATGCCCGAGGCGCGGTTCGAAATCCGCCCGGGTGGCGGCGTCCAACGGCACTCCGGACATTCCCGCTATCGGGGGCGGGAAGACGGCCGAATCCGCCGCAGACCGCGTCGGCTGACCCAAACGGAACGTCGCGCCCGGGCGCGACGCGGCCAACAGACCGCCGGCGGGCCCGTGCGGCTCGACCGTACGCACGACCTGGTCGGCGACACCATCGGCTTCCTGCTCGAACCGGTCGTCAGCAGAGACTCCGGTCCGCTTGGGCTGAATACGGGTGGCCAGCGCCTGCCATATGGGATTGGGACGCTCCGGCGCGGCATCCCTCGGGCCATGGCCGGTCGAGGGTCGCCTGCCGGCGGTCGTTGCCGACCGACTCGACACCGGGCGGCTCGGCGCCGAGGACGGGGCCCAGTCACCCTGCCTCATTGACGCCGCTCGTGGTCGTTCATGGTCCCCGCTTCCGGCCGAGGCCGAGGCCCGCGCCCCGACAGAACCGACCAGGGTGATCCAAGGACCCGCGCTCGGCGAGACCCGCGCTCGGATGCACCACCAGATAGCCGCGGCCGGGCGCGACGAGGACGGCCAGACGCCATCCTGACGACTTCTCTGCGCAGCAACTGCCATGTCCTGCAGAATAGCCCTCGGGTGCCCTCGAACTTCGCAAGTTCCCTCCCATGGTGTGCGGCGCCGGATGGAAACGACTACCGGCTCGTCGGGAGTGTCAGCTCCGATCCGCCAACTATGGCCGTCTTACGGCCTTGGGGCAAGCTGCAGATCAGCCGACTCTTTCAGTCGGCGTCATACGGGTGCCGGCAGCACGACGCGTGAGTTGGCCTCGCGGGGAGCGCGGCCGCCGACGCGCTTTCAGCCACCAGATCGCGAACCCGCTAATCGAGAGGAAGGCCGACGTCAGTCCGAGCAGCGCCCATAACAACTTGGTCCAGATCCCCCCGAAGTAGCCGAAGTGAAGCGGATCCATCCAGTTGTATGCTTTGGTGATGAGCCGGGCCTCGCGGCCGCTGTGGCGGTAAAGCACCTCGCCGGACAGCGCGTGGACTATCGCACCGCTCGCATTCTCCATGGCGATCCGACCGGATAGGTTGCCATAGATCTGATAATGCGCCCCTCCCACCGCGGGAAGAACGATATAGCCCGGCTCGAAACCTTCGATCGCGGAGCGAACACGGGCGATGGCCGACGAGACCGGGATTGCTCCTTCGAGCGTCGCCGGAACGTTCTCCCACATATCCTCGGCCGGGCCGGGGTGGATCGCCTCGCTTACGGCGGGAGAGAATCGAGCCAAATTCTCGAGCCCGAGGACGGCACCGCTGGCCGCAATGAGGAGGTTGAAGGCGAGGGTGAGGATCCCTATGAGCTTGTGCCAGTCTGAGGTGCTAATTTGCAGCCCTCGACCCGTCCGGATCGACCACCACTGTGGCAGCGCCCGGATGAAGCGGCCGTAGATCAGCAGGCCGGTCAACGAAGAAAAGATGAGCGTCAGGCCGAACGCGCCGACCACGACTCGGCCCTGCCAGCCAAAGGCGAAGAAGCGTACGTGCGTTTGACGCATAACGTCCACGAAGGTCGCGGAGTAGTCCCGTCCGCCCAGTACGGCTCCAGTATGGGGGTTGACGGTCACCTGGTAGAGTGCGCCCTCTTTCCGCATCCATACTGAGTAGACCCCGTCCAGCGTCCTGGGCGCCGACATCTCCATCGCCGGCAGGCCGGGGAAGCGCTCCCGCGCGCTACGCAGGGCTCCATCGAACCCGATGTCGCGTGCGCTCGACGCGGAAGCGGGGACGGAGCTCACCAGCAGCTCGGGGTTCAGCCAGCGGTCGATCTCCGTCTTGAACACGACGATCGAGCCGGTCACGCTGAGGAACAGGATCACGAGCCCCGTCGTCAGACCGGTCCAGCGGTGCAGCGCGAAGAGCTGTCGCGCACGGCGAGCGCTCAGCACGGTTAGAAGCTGTAGCCAACGCTCACCAGCACGCTGCGTGGCGCGCCCGGGAAGATGCGGTTGCTCGCGTAGCCGCCGACCCAATAGGTCTGGTCCGTCAGGTTGTTCAGGTTCGCGGCAATGCGGAAGTTGTTCACGGTGTAGTAGAGCGCCGCGTCGAAGACGCTGTAGCCAGGGAGGATCAGGTTGTCGAGGCCGGCGGCGGGATTGGCACGCTCGAAGGTGAACCGAGAGGCCACGTGGTGGAACCCCGCGCCCAATCCAATGCCCGCGAGCGATCCCTCCTCGATCTGGTACTTCGCCCACGCGCCGGCCAGGTGGCGCGGTGCATTCTCCTTGTCCTGGCCAATGAGCGACTCATCCAGGTCCTCTGAGATGATGGTTCGATTCAGCGCGTAGTGAGCGATCAAGCTGAGGTTTGTCGCCACGTTCCCCGCCACCTCGACCTCGAATCCTCGCGCTCGCTCGCGGCCGCGCTGCCGCATCTCGTCCGGGTTGGCTGAGCTGTTGGCCGAGGCGAGAACGTTGGTCTTGACGATCTGGTACGCCGCCGCTGTGACCGTCAAACGCTGATCCAAGAACTCGCCCTTGGCACCAATCTCCATCATGTGGCTCCGCTCCGGATCGAACGGGCCGCCATAGATCGGGTTGCTGTTATACAACGCAGCGACAGGCTCGAACCCGGCGCTGTAGTTGCCGTAGAGATTGAGAGCGCTGCCGAGGCCGTAGACGACACCAAGCCGCGGGATCAGCGCCGTCTGCACGACGCGTGTCTCCCCCGGCTCACCCGGATTCAGTCGATCGACATACTCGTCGCGGCGCAGACCGACCAACACCTTCAGGCGACCCAGGCTCATCTGGTCCTGGACATAGATGCCGTATGTGCTGTACTCGCCCCGCCCTTCGCCGTAACCCGTCGATGAGGTCGGCGTATACGTGTCCACCCTGCGCACGATGTACGACGGCCGCGTCAGGATGAAGTCGGCCACGCCCGCCTCGGTGCCGACCGCGCCCCAACTGCTGCCGTCCGACCAGTCGGTGATGTAGTCGAAGCCGAGCATCGCCATGTGCCGGATGGCACCGGTTTCCACGTCCCCGACCACGTATGTCGTGACGTTGTCCGTCACTTCCTCGGAGATGCGCTCCCCATACAGCATCACCATCGTCGTGTCGTTGCGGAACTGATTGCTCGTCCGGTGCTCCGCCAGGTCCTCGTCCCAGCGGAACTTCATGTACGACGCGTTGATCGATAGACGATCGGTGAGCTGACGGCTGATCGACGCGTTCAGCACGAAGTCCTTCAGGCGATGATGATCGGAAGGTTGGCTCAGCGAGAAGCTGATCGGCGTGGAGTGCAGATCCTGCGTCCCGTAGACCGCCTGCCCGCGGTCCAACCGCGTGTTGTTGATTCCGTACACCAGGTCGACATTGACACGCGTCGCCTCATCCGGAAGGAAGGACACGGAAGGTGCGACGAGAACGCTTTCGTTGAAGATTTGATCCCGGAACGAACCTGCGTTCTCGTAGCCGACGTTGACACGATACAGCAGCGTACTTTCCGCATTCACCGGACCGGTGAAGTCGGCTTGCACCCGATATGCGTCGTAGCTGCCGACCGTGAAGCTCACCGCCTGTCGCTTCACCGGAAGCGGCTTCTTGGTCACCATGTTCACCGTGCCGCCCGGGATCCTCACCGCTGAGCGTGGTGTGCGACGTACCCCTTAGAAGCACCTGCACACCCCCCAACGTCCCGCCCGCTTCGGCGCGAATCGATCCCTGGATCGACGCCGTCTGGGCGGATACTCCGCCCGCGCCGACGAACAGGGCTGCTAGTACCGCGGCGCCACGGACCCATTGACTCACGGGAACCCCTCTGAAGAAGATGCAATGCGGATGAGACTCAATCTCAAAGCGCTCCCACGTTACGAAGCCGACGGAGGCGCGTCAAGAGCGTTTTCATCGCCGGCAGAGGAGGAGGCCGATCACGACGCCGCCCTTGACGGTATTCGATAGTTCGATAGATATCTAACCATGTACGTTCCGACGGACCAACCCGGGCACCTCGCGCCGGGCCAGTTCGAGCGCATCGCCAAGGCGCTCTCCGATCCGAGGCGCTTCGCCGTCCTCGAAAAGATCGCCGCCGCCGAGTGCGAGTGCCCGTACCAGTCGCTGTGCGCGCACTTCCCGGTGTCCAAGGCCACTATCTCCCATCACCTCAAGGAGCTGGTACAGGCGGGGCTGGTCGACTCGGAGCGCGACGGCCAGTTCGTTAACGCGCGGGTCAGGCCGGGGGTGGTCGAGGCATACGCGGCCGAGCTGATCCGCAGGGCGACGGGTGGCGAATAGGTAGAATGACTCTCTCACCGTAGGGATCGAAGGAGGCGTAGTACACGACGCGAAGGGAAGACGGCGGGCGCTCGTCGTTTAGTAGTTCGACAGTTGTATAATCATCTGTTCAAAATTCACGTCGGTATGGAGAGAGACTCTCATGGAACTACGGATTCCGGGACGCGCCCGTCTGATTGCGCGGTCGTTGATCCTGTTTGCCGCGATCGCGGTGCTCGTGGGTGGGTTGGCGGTATGGAAGTTCGGTGCGATTCGGCAGGCGGAGGCGGCGGCCACGAATCAGCCGGAGCCGGTGGAGGTGGTGACGGGCGCGGTCGCGGCGGTGCGGGAGCACCGTGAGGTGACGACGTCGATCGGGACCGTGCTGGCGACGCGGTCGGTGACACTCCGGAACGAGTTGCCGGGAACGGTTCGGCAGGTCCGGCTGACGCCGGGCGGGGTGGTGGAGGCGGGCACGGTCCTGATAGGGCTGGACGTGTCGGTGGAGGAGGCCGAGCTGGAGGCTCTCCTGGCGCAGGCGGAGCTCGCGGAATCGACGCTCGGCCGGGTTCAGCGGATGGCGGAGCGTCAGGCGGCTTCGGCGATCGAGCTGGACGAGGCGCGGGCGGCGCGTGACGTGGCGCTGGCGCAAATCGAGCGGACGCGCGCGATCATCGAGCGGAAGACGATCCGAGCGCCGTTCCGTGCACGCATCGGAATTTCCGACGTACATCCCGGCCAGTTCCTGGAATCGGGCACTCTACTGACGACGCTCCAGGGCGTCGACGACGCGGCGCATGTGGACTTCGCGGTCGCGCAGGCGGTCGCGTCGAGTCTCGAGGCGGGGGATGTCGTGGAGGTTTTCGCGGGGAATGAGGAGGTTGCGCCGATTCGAGGGACCGTCGTCGCGATCGACTCGCGGGTGGACCGCTCGACGCGCAATGCAACCGTGCGCGCTCGAATCGACAACTCGGTCGAGCCGCTGACCCCCGGGGCGTCGGTTCGCGTAAGCATACCGGTCAGGGAGACGCTTCAGGCCGTCGCCGTTCCCGTGAGCGCGCTGCGGAAGGGTCCTGGCGGGGACCACGTCTTCCTTCTCGAGGCGGGCGAGGGCGGGCAGACTCGCGCGCACGTCCGGCAGGTGCAGGCGGGCCCCGTGTTCGGGGACGAGGTGATGATCCTCGCGGGATTGAACGGGGGTGATACCGTGGCGACGTCCGGCTCGTTCAAGCTACGCGAAGGCGCGCTGGTCCAGATCGCCGGCGACGCCGTCGCCCGCGCGGAAGGAGCGAGGTGACCCATGCGCTCCTTCACTGAAATCTTCATCCGCCACCCGGTGCTGGCGGCGGTCGTAAACCTGGTGATCATCCTAGTCGGGTGGCGCGCGCTGACGAGCCTTCCCGTGCAGCAGTATCCTCAGGTCGAGAGCTCGTCAGTCGTGATCACGACTGTCTACTATGGCGCGAGCGCCGAGACCGTGCGTGGCTTCCTGACGACGCCGATCGAGCGTGCCGTATCGGCGATCAGCGGAGTCGACCACATGGAATCGACGAGCCGTGCGGGGATCAGCACCGTGACGGTCCGGCTCACCCTGAATCACGATCCGACGGCGGCGCTCGCGGAGGTGACGGCGCGGCTACAGCAGGTCCGCTCCGAGCTGCCGCCGGACGCCGAGCCGCCGGGGGTCGAGGTGCAGCGTGCGGACAGGCCGTACGCGTCCTTCTATCTCAGCTTCCAGTCTGACGAGCGCGATCCCGCGGCGATCACCGACTGGCTGCTGCGCACGATTCAGCCGCAGCTCGCGACCGTGCCGGGCGTTCAGCGGGTCACCTTCGAGGGCGCTCAACCGATCGCAATGCGGGTCTGGATCGATCCCGACCGGCTCGCCGCGTACAATCTCGCTCCGGGCGACGTCAACGCCGCGCTCCAGCGCAACAACTACCTGGCGGCGGTGGGCCAGACGAAGGGGGACCTCGTCCAGGTCAACCTGCTCGCGAATACGGATCTCCGTTCGGCGGAGGAGTTCGCGAACCTGATCGTGGCCGAGCGCGACGGAGCAATCGTCCGGCTGCGCGACGTGGCGGACGTCGAGCTGGGCGCCGAGGAAGCGACGATGGTGGCGAAGTACGATGAGGAGGAGGGCGTCTATCTCGGCGTCTGGCCTCTGATCGGCACCAACGAGATCGACGTCGCGCGCAATCTCTACGCGGAGATGGAGCGACTTCAGCCAACGCTGCCGCCCGACATCGAGATGGCGATGGCGTATGACGGTACCGTCTTCATGCAGGACGCGCTCAAGGAGATCACCAAGACACTGGGTGAGACGATGCTGATCGTCGCGCTCGTCGTCTTCCTCTTCATGGGCTCCGTGCGGACGGCGCTCGTGCCGCTCGTCGCGATGCCGGTCTCGCTGGTCGGAGCGTCGATCTTCATGTTCGCGTTGGGCTTCAGCCTGAATCTGCTGACGATTCTCGCGATCGTGCTGGCGGTCGGACTGGTAGTTGACGACGCGATCGTCGTGGTCGAGAACATCGAACGCCACATCGGGCTCGGGAAATCGCGCATGCAGGCGGCGATCGCGGGAACGCGGGAGCTGGTCGGGCCGATCATCGCGATGACCGTGACGCTGGCGACGGTTTACATCCCGATTGGCCTCCAGGGCGGGTTGACCGGGTCTCTCTTCCTCGAATTCGCGGTCACGCTGGCCGCGGCGGTGGTCGTATCCGGTATCGTGGCGCTCACGCTTTCGCCGGTGATGAGCTCGCGCTTCCTGCACCCCGAGGGCGAGGAGGGCCGGCTGACGCGCTTCGTGAACCGAGGATTTGACATCGTGCGGCGCCGGTACTCGCGGATGCTAGAGGGAGCGCTGGCGATGCGCTGGTCGATCGTCGCGAGCGCGGTTCTGGTGACACTGGCCGCGTGGCCGCTTTACAACATGTCGCGCAAGGAGCTGGCTCCGGTCGAGGACCAGAGCCACATCTCGATGTTCTTCGAGGCCGCGCCCGACGCCTCGCTCGATGCGGTGAACGCGGCATCGAAGCAGGTCGTCGAAGCGGTGACCGCTTTCCCGGAAGCCGAGTTCATGTGGTCGCTCTCGGCACCCTGGGGCGGCTTCGGGGGCATGGTCGCGCACGACTGGAAGGAGAGAGAGCGCTCGACCGAGGAGATGTACGGTGAGTTCTACGGCGCCGTTTCCCAGATCCCCGGGCTGCGGGTCTTCCCACGGCTCGATCCGCCGCTGCCTACCTCCGGCCAGTACGACGTCGAACTCGTGCTACAGAGCGACGCTGCTCCCGAGCAGCTCCAGCAGACGGTGAACCAGGTCGTGGCGGCGGGTTGGCAGAGCGGAAAATTCCTGTACGTGGACACGGATCTGAAGATCGACCTCCCCGAGGCGCACGTTATCCTCGACCGGGAGCGGATCGCGGATCTTGGGCTCGACCTGGCGGGTGTCGGCCGGGAGCTCGGTACGCTCCTGGGTGGCGGCTACGTCAACCGCTTCAACTACTATCAGCGGAGCTACAAGGTCATCCCGCAGATCGCGGCGGAGGACCGAGAGACGATCGGGCCGCTGCTCGACCTGAAAATTCGTACGCCCGAGGGCGAGCTGGTGCCGGTCTCGACCTTCACGACGATCGAGACGAGCGCGGCGCCCCGCACGCTGAACCGGTTCCAGCAGCGTAATGCGGTACGTGTCTTCGGTGGCGTCGCGCCGGGAGTCACGAAGGAGGAGGGCCTGCGGGTCCTCGAGGAGGCCGTCGCGGTCGCGGAGGGTCCGGCGGTCGGCGTCGACTACGCGGGCGAGTCGCGGCAGATCCGGCTGGAGGGGGGCTCCCTGACGGGTACGCTCGGCTTCGCCGTCATCCTCATCTATCTCGTTCTGGCGGCGCAGTTCCGCAGCTTCCGGGATCCGCTGATCGTGCTGCTCGGCTCCGTGCCGCTGGCGATCTCGGGCGCGCTGGTCTTCAGCTTCCTGGATATCACGACCATCAACATCTACTCGCAGGTCGGGCTGATCACGCTTGTCGGTCTGGTCGCGAAGAACGGGATACTCATCGTGGAATTCGCCAATACCCTGCAGGAGCGCGGACTCGCGAAGATGACGGCGCTGCGGGAGGCCGCCCAGACGCGCCTGCGCCCCGTGCTCATGACGTCCGCGGCGACCGTCTTCGGTCACCTGCCGCTCGTGTTCGTCTCCGGCCCCGGCTCGGAGGCGCGCAACAGTATCGGAACGGTGCTCGTCACCGGGATGATCGTCGGGACGGTATTCACGATGTTCGTCGTGCCGGTGTTCTATTCGCTGATCGCCGCCGAGCGGAATAAGACGTCGGCGTTCGGGTTCACGGAGGAGGACGAGGAGGCGGGCGCAAGTGCGCTCGAGCCGGCATATGCGTAACGCGCTGATGCGGGCCGGGCGGTTCACCGGCTCTCGCGGGGTGGGAGGATCGACACGGATCCGCCCCGCTGGGCCCGGGGGCCGCAGGCAGTCGCGCCTCGCCTTGCCGCTGCTGGTTGCGATGCCGCTGGTCGGGGTGGGCGCGGGAAGCGCGGACGCGCAGGTGGGGGACGCGCTTCGCAATCCGGCCGAGTCCCTGGTGAGCTTCTGGGCCGGGCTGGGGGACGCGACCCTGACCCGGCTGATCGAGGACGCTCTCGGCGCGAATCCCAATCTAAAGGCCGCCGAGGCCCGGATCGACGGGGCGCGGGCCGCGCGGACGGAGGCGGCGCTCGATCTCGCCCCGGTCGTCACCGCGAGCAGCGGGTACAGCATTCAGCGGCTCTCGAGCGTCGCCGTTCCCGGCGCCGGGGGCAGCCTTCCCGGCCAGGACATCTGGGATGCGGGCGTGCAGATGTCGTGGGAGCTCGACGTGTTCGGTCGGGGGCGGCGGACGCTGCAGGGGCGGAACGCAGTGATCGGCGCCGCGGAAGAGGGCGCGCGTGACCTGGAAGTGGTGCTCTCGGCCGAGGTGGCGCTCGAGTACTTCGATCTGCGGGGCACGGAGGAGCGCCTCGTGGTGGCCCAGCAGAACGCGGAGAACCAGCGTCGGTCGCTGGAGGTGACACGGGAGCGCCTGGAGGCCGGCCGCGGCACTGCGCTCGACACCGATCGGGCGCAGGCGCAGCTCAGCGGGACGCTCGCGGTGATACCGCTGCTCGAAACGGCGGTCGCGTCGGGCCAGTATCGGCTGGCGAGCCTGCTCGGGCAATCGGCGGCCACGCTCGATATCGAGCCGGCCGCGAACGCTGCGCTCCCGACGCTTCCGGAGGTGGGGGGCACCGTCGATCCAGAGGCATCGCTCGGCCAGCGCGCGGACGTACGGGGCGCGGAACGGCAGCTGGCCGCGCACTCTGCGTTCGCATCCGCGGCCCGGGCGGAGTACCTGCCCCGGGTCTCGATCGGCGGGACGGCGGGGGTTACGGCACACGCCTTCGACTCTCTTGGAAACTCGGGGACACCGCGCTACGCGGTGGGGCCCGTCATCTCCTGGCCGCTCCTCGACCTGGGCCGAGTGAAGGCGAACGTAGACGCAGCACGGGCGAGCGAGGTGGAGGCTGCCGCACAGTACCAGTACACGATTCTGAACGCCGTAGAGGAGATGGAGACTTCGGTGGTGGCCTACACCAATGCCCGCGAGCGTCTTCGTCACCTCGAGGACGCCGCCGCAGCCAGCGAGCGCGCGACGGATCTGGCGCGGCTGCGCTACGAGGAGGGCGCGACCGGGTTCCTCGATGTGCTCGACGCCGAGCGCACGCAGCTCGAGGCGCAGGACCGGCTGGCGCTCGGCCGGGCGGAGGCGACGGCCGCCCTCGTAGCGGTCTACCGGGCGATGGGTGGACGCTGGCCGGGAGGGCGGTGACCAGGGCGTTCCTAAGCGGTATCTCGCCGCCTTTGGCCGGAGGGTTTAGCGGTGCCGAGCTTCCTATGGGTCCAATGCCGCAGCACGGCAGTCCCGATGGCGCTTTGTACTGACGGGACTGCCATGCTGTCACTGTGTCGCTCCAGCATCGCCGGCAGCGACAGAGACGACCTGGGCTATAGGCCTAAGCCGCGTTTCTTATCCGAGTCGCGCTTATCGCGGCCGCGCTCCTCGACGTAGAAGCGTTCCTTTCGGATATCTGCCTCCACTTCTTCCTGCTCTTCCACCAGCCGCTTGCGGGCGACGATTTCCTCCTTGACCCGCGGCCGCTTCTCAACCACGAGCTTCTCCTCCTTCAGCGGGATGCTAATCTCTTCCTCGCCAATCCGGGCGTCACTCCCCTGCACACCCGTGACGGGGTGCCGTTCGACCTCGACTTCCTCATGCATGCGCTTCACTGGCCGTTTGACATGCTCGGTTTCAACGCGCTTACCGATGTCTACCTCGCCCGCTTCGACGCTCTCTTTCCCAATGATCAGTTCCTCCTCCGAGCGCGTCAGACGCGCGTCCCGGTTTTCCTCTCGTCCGGTTGCGGAACGTTGCTCCCGCTCGTCCTTTCGCTTCATTGCATACTCCTCGTTATGGGTATCTCTTGTCGCATCGTTGCTCTTGCGCTCCAATACGCCTTCTCGACGAGCAATATGCGTTCCTCGCGTGGCTGCTACGGAGGAGATCCGACGCGTTTCCGGGAGGGTTTCTGCACCCGTGCTGTATCGATCGTCCTATCTCGTTGCGGAGGCATGGCATGGCCAATGCTTGACTGTCCTCGGGAAGTTGTCACAGCAACCAGATACTGGAGTTAACCGATGCGACGTGTCCAGCTCGGAAAACTGTTCGGAAGCATCGCCCTGGTCATCAGCCTCGTTGTCTCGGCCGCTGCCGCTCCCGGCGACGCGGTCGGCCAAGAAACCGGCGAGGTGGAAAGGACTACGACGACCACGGCGTCGACCGACACCGGCGGCTCAGACTGGGGCTGGCTCGGGCTGCTCGGCCTCGCCGGATTGCTCGGCCTCAGGGGTCGCCGTCACGTGGGTCATGTCGAAACCGCTACGAGACGGGCCGCGTAGAATGGCCGCGTAGGAACACCTGCGTCGGAATCAACGGTACAGACGAGTAGTTGCAGCGAAGCTCGGGGGACCATGGCGTCTTCCAGCTTCATGGTTTTGAGGGCACCCAGATCGCACTGCGTCAGGGTGCCCTCGGACCAAGTCAGCGGGCCAACCCGCGAGCGTACGCGTGCATGCCGCGCGTCGAGCTTCTCATGCTAGCCTGGAGACCGGGCCCGCCCCCTGCTCAAAGTCCAAATCTTGACTCACGCACCCGCTCTCTGCGTCCAGACAGGATCGGTCGCGATGGGGCGGAAGATCGTAGACTGTCGGGCGCCACGATCGATGCCCGCGCGTTGTCCGTGTGGGGTTGCAATCATAGTGTACGGATCGGGTGAAAGTTGGCAACTGATTTGCACTATTGAAGATACGTCACCGACCGATGCTGATGTCGGTGACTACAACGGTGAAGTTGAATCATCGACGACGCGCAGGAGTCGGAGACCGAGAAAGATACGTCCACCGACGGACTTGCGTGAGTCGGTTACTACTAACAAGCCTTTTTTCAGAGGGACGGCACAATGATCGAAAGTATCGGCAGGGTAGTCGGCCATGCAGTGCTGAATCGCTCGACCATGGCCGGCCTCGGCGCAGCGGCTCTTGCGGCGCCGGTCGGAGTTAAGATGCGGAAGCGGCACGTCTCATGTCATGCGGCCAGTCGCGAGGCCGCGGCCGGACTCGGTGCTGCAGCCTTGGCGGCACCGATCGGCATTGGTGCGGTCGCAATCGGCAGGAAGCTGCGCAAGCGGCACGCACCGCGGAGGCGCTTCAATCGCGCAGCCATGATCGGCGGCCTCGGTGCAGCAGCAATAGCGGCAGGAATGGGGGGCAAAGCGTTGAGCAGGCGAAAGGCTAACGGCGCGCACAAGATCCACGTCAAGGATGTCCCCGACGTCGGTGCCAGTGAGACCTACGACCTCAACCGGTCGCGCTGCTAGTTGCGCGTTTCGGGGTTGCTCGCGAACCGAGGTGTCCATGCCGTAGCGCCTGCCGGACCTGCTTCGTCAGGAGATGGACCGGCTGACTCGGGATCAGCGCAGGATCCTCGTCTTTCGACTTCTGGATGCGGGGTACCCGCCATCCTGAAATCCGCAGGAAGATGCGAGGGGAGCCGGACCCCTATCGGGATGCCTTTCGGCTGATGGCCGAGCAGGTGTTGGCAGCGGAGCCCGCCCGGTTTGGCATGGTAACGCCGACCGGGCTCGTGGCGGTCGCTGTGGGCGAGTTTCTCGTCGCCGCGAATGCACTCATGGCGCAGCTCGATCCGATGACGTCGGCCAACGAAGCGACCTAGTGAGCGACGTCAGGGATCCGGAACGCCTTGCACCCGCAGCATCGTACAAGCGGGGAGCATCCTCCGGCGAACCCGCACTCCCGAACGACCCACGTTCCCGTCGCTGCTCACGAGCGGCTTGTTGGGGAAGTCGCTCGGTCGAGCCGTTGGTGATCGCCAAGGCGACGCTCAGTAGTGATATCGGGCCTGCAGGAAATCGACCCGCTCCTGTCGCACGAGGTAGACGATTCGGTGCTCCTGTGAGAGCCTGCGCGACCACGTGTCCGGAGCGAGATACTTGAGTGGTTCGGGCTTGCCGATCCCGGTGAACGGATCCCTCAGGATCGCCTCGACGAGGTCCAGGCACCGAAGAGCCAACTTCCGATCAGTTTCTACCCAATGGCGCAGATCCTCTCGGAACTCTGGCTGAAAGACCGCGACTCGGCCCGGCCTCCCCTCACGCCGTCGGATCAAGGCCGACCGCTCCGCGGAGCTCGCTCACGGTCTGCGGATCCCCCTCATCCGCTCGGGCCCGCTGAAGTGCACTCAGCAGACGTGCAGCGTTCTTCGGAGATCGAAGCAGATGGGCCGTTTCCAACAGGCTTTCCAGTTCGTCCGCGGCGATCAATGCGACATCCTCGCCGCGCCGACGTCGGATCACGATGATCTCGCGGTCCTCCACGGCAGAATCCAGGAGCTTGGCGAGATTCGCTCGTGCTGCCGTGTAAGTAGTTTCAATCGACATGGCCACTCCCATAGTTGTACAGGGTAATGGTACATGTTCTGCGACGGTCCGTCAATCCGTGTCGGAGCGTTCCAGCTCAGCAGGCCGCTCGGTAGGGGATTGGCGAAATGCACGCTTCACGGTTCCCGGTTCGCCTTGCGCTGAGCATCCATTCGCTCTCGAATAGCGCGGTTCTCTCCCGAAGGATGGAATCGCGAGCGACAGCGTCATTGTGCCGACGCAGCTCGAGGTTCTCCCAGTCGCGGCCGTCGAGCGGCGTGATCCTACGCTGCCCCGCGACGTTCAGTTGCAACCCGCTGTGGTAGGCTGCAGCGCTGTCGCCGAAGACCGTGATCCTCTGTCCGAGGATGCCGATCTGGCGCGACGGGCCACGCTTCGGCGCGTGCGGTCACCCGAAGAGAATGATACCTAAATTGAGCGATTCGGGATTGTAGAGCTTCCTGTCCGGCTCATTGTTCGAACTATAGGCGATCACACTGCCGATCTGAGGCAACGCAATGCCTTGCGACCGCGGATTTCTGTGAGGAGGCGGGTCGGCCGGCGGCGTTTGGAGCGGCCGGACGCACCTCCGCAACCGCCGCGTGTGGTCGCGGCGCTGCCCCTTCGAGTCGGTCGCGCGGGTCCCGCGCTACATTCGCCAGGCGAAGCGGGGTGGATCCCCGCTGCGCTGCCAGAGCTCATTCAGCTTGAGCTGCTCGAACGTGGCGCGGGTCACCTTGAGGATCACGCGACCACCGGTGCGGACGATCTTGCCGGCGAAGTCGACCAGCGTGCGCCGAACGCGCGTGGCGTAGGCCGTGACCGGCACCACGGGCGCCGCCACATCC
>WHSP01000117.1 GCA_009380025.1 Gemmatimonas sp.
ACCGGCCACTCACACCGCGCCCGCCGGATGGAGTACCTTCGACACCGCGCTCGCATACCGAACCCAACTCGCCGTCTCCACCTTCAGGCGCTCCCGGCCTTCCTTCGTCAGCCGATAGAAGCGCGCACGCTTGCCGTTCTCCGCGTGACCCCACTCCGAATCAAGCCAGCCCCGTTCCTCCATGCGGTGCAACGCCTGGTACAGCGCCCCATCCTCGATTTCGAGCTCGCCCTCCGTCCGCTCCGCGATCCGCCCGGCAATCGCATATCCGTGTAGCGGACCACCCGCCAACGTCCTCAAGATCAGGATGTGCAGGGTACCTCGCAGCAACTGCCGAAGGGGTTCGCTCATGGCAGCCCACGGAAGCAGAGATTCAGCGGAGATTCAGTTGGTGACATCACATTCTGAGGGAATATGCGAGCCGCCCAACCTGGCGTCAAGCGAGCCCGGGACGAGCCAGCGGCTGGTTTGGTGGTTGCCACGTGGTTCGCCCCGTGGCAATAGCCGTGTCACGCAGGCTGGTCCTTCGGGGAAAGCAACGAACGGCCTCGTCAGGCGGGTTCGAGGCATCTCGCCCGATCGGTACCACGCGCCTCGTGGGTGCCAAGGTGCTCCTCGCCACCCTGGCAGTTCTCGCCTCTTGAGCCGTCATCGCAGTCGGCATTGGGATCTCGTTGAATCTCCCCTGGGTGGATGAGCAGCGGGCCTCCTTCCATCGGCGAACAGCGTCGCCGAAGGAATCGGCTTGGGCGAGGAAGGTTTCGAGATGGTGCTGGACGACAGGGTAGAGCGTGGTGGCGGGGGGCTCGCGCCGGCGGTAGATGGGCGCCCGCACCAGCGGCCGGCACGGGTGATCCCGAACGCAAGGGCAAGGAGCCGGGCGACGGGTGGGCCGGAGGGACTTCGGGGTTGCGGTCGCTCCTATGAGGTGCGGAGGTAGGAATGCGGCGGGATGCTGCTAGGGCCGATCCCCTAGGCGGGTCGCCACTGGAAGGTTCGCAAAAGCGGGTAAGCGGATTTCGGATCCTGACCCTGCGCGGCCGCGGCTTCCTGGATGCGTACCGGAGGAAACGCCGCAAACGTCCTGGTGGTCGAGTTCGGCGGACGGTCGCGCGGTCGATTCGCCGCGCGAACCTATCTCCGCAGCTACCGTTCAGGCCAGGGCGGGACGTGCGTCAGGCTGGGCTCGACGCGCCCAATCAATGCAAAGTCCCCTGTATTTCGGGTCACGAGGACAAATCCTTGTTCCCGCGCCGACGCGGCGATGAGGCAGTCGTTGAGAAAGCTCCGGGTGAATCCACCCGGACTCCTGTGCCCGCCTTCCACCAACCGGGCCATGATCAGCGCCGCGCGCAGCCAGGTGCTGTGGGTCGGGGTGACGACGCGTCCAAGATCCTCGAAGGGGGAGATCCAACCCTCGTGATAGGCGCGATAGCCAGACTCGTCTCGAGCGCCCGCCAGAATCTCCTGAGCCACTGTCGAATGCTGGAAGAGAAGGGGAGCGAAGCGCCGCTGAAATGCGGCGAGCGCCTCGTTCCCCTCGTCTGTTGTGATCGCCTCGACGTAGAGGTTGGTATCGATCACGTACTTCGGCACCTATCCGTTCCCCTCCGAGCCGATTTCGTGCATCTCGCCGAAGATATCGTTCCAAGGGCGTCCCCGTGCCCGTTCGGTTCCCGACGCGAGATGCTCTCCAAACGCAACCAGGTCCAGTGCCTGCTCGATCGTCTCCGTCTCGGTCTTCGTGCCGAGCACCTTCTGCGCCGCATCCAACTTGGACTGGCGCAGTCGATAATTCTTACGCTTCGGCGCTTCCTCGCGTCCGCCCGGGTTTCCCGCCTGCCGTGCCGATCGGTTCGTCACCATTACCTCCACGGAGGGGTTGTATTTGTACATACGCAAAGTAGCAGTCGTACATACGATACGCAAACGGGCGGAAGCGCCATCTCGATGGGCGCGGGCTCCACGATCGCCGGCGTCGGACTCATCGCGACGCGGGGCTGGCGCACCCATAGGCGACGAGAGGGACGAGCAGCGCGGTGACGGCCGCCGCCATTGTCGTGCGCGCCGACGAGCCGCTCGAAGTCCTGATCGCCCTGTTCCGTCCATACGTCCAATTGGGTTTGACGCTGAATCAGGGGAACGCGATGCCTGTCCCGACTTTTGAGTTTTGTGAGATCAGGGCCTGATGTATCTTCTCTTCGACTTCGGGACGCGGCAACGTGCAGAGCCGCTGTCAGTGCTCCCGACAGGTGTCGTCCGAGGCATTGGCTCCCCTTCGTTGGCTTGCATTCAATCGCATGAGACTGGTCGCTCTTGATCATGTACAGCTCGCAATGCCTGCTGGCGGTGAGCCGCTGGCCGAAGCGTTCTATTCCGGTGTCCTAGGCCTGACCCGGGTCGAGAAGCCAGAGTCGATGAAGGCCAGCGGCGGGGCCTGGTTCAGAGCGGGAGCCATTGAGCTGCACCTCGGGGTCGAGAGTGACTTTCACCCGGCTCGAAAGGCGCATCCAGCCTTCCGAGTCCTGGATGTCGATGCATTCGCGGCTCGGTGCGAGCAATCCGGGCAGCCAGTCGTGTGGGATGACCGCTACCCGGGTGTCCGTCGGTTCTATGTGTCCGACCCCTTCGGGAATCGACTGGAGCTGCTGCAGCCATCGGTCGACCTCAAAGAACCAGCGACCAGCGAGGACGTCGACATCCGAGCCGCCGGGGTTCAGGATCTCGATACCGTTTTGACGCTCTACCGGGATCTGAACCCCAGCGACTTGCCAGCGCCCGAGGAAAGGATCCGTGCCGCCTGGACCGACATGCTCTCGGCTCCAGGAGTCAGCATTTTCATTGCGTCCAGCCGGGGCCGCGCGGTTGCATCCTGCACGCTCGCCGTCATCCCGAATTTGACCCGGGGAGCTCGTCCTTACGCAATCATCGAAAACGTCGTCACGGATCGCGAGGTCCGGAGTCAGGGCTTCGGAACCGCGATACTGCGCTTCACAGTCCGAAAGGCCTGGGAGGTGGATTGCTACAAGGTTATGCTGCTGACTGGATCAGCGCGGAAAGCGACCCTTCGGTTTTATGAGAACGCCGGCTTCCGCCGCGGCATCAAAACCGGTTTCGTCGCGTATCCTCCGTCCGCCTGACAACCTCCCTCGAGTGGACTTGGCGATCTCGGTCCAACATGGGAGTCCATTGTCCGAAATCAGAACGGACGCACGATCGATCGGACCTTTCCCGACCAATTATTCAACGACTGGCAACCGCGGGCGTCCTCGCCTGCAGTAGTTTTCGCGTTCCCACGCAGAGCGGGATTCATCAACGGCCTTTGAACAGAACGTTAGGTGGCGTTTCTGCATCGCCCGGCCCTCTTGCGGATATTCGATCGATGAGATTATCGTCGTACGCACTTCAGATCGAGGAGCGCACAGTGGAGAGAGTCACCGTTTCACCGAAGTATCAGGTCGTCATTCCACGATCGGTGCGGGAACGGCTCGATATTCGTCCTGGACAGCAGGTACAGATGATTGCGTACGAGGACCGGATCGAGGTGATCCCGGTGCGCCCGGCAAAGGAACTACGTGGCTTTCTGAGCGGTCCGAACACTTTTGAGCGCGAGCCGGATCGGCTGTAATGTCGAGCCTGAACGTAGTCGACTCCTCCGGCTGGATCGAGTACTTCACCGCCTCGCCTAATGCGGATTTCTTCGCCGCCTCCGTTGAAGACACCGAGCATCTGCTAGTCGCCAGTGTGAGCGTGCTGGAGGTATTCCGGTGGGTCTATCGGGAGCATGGCGAGTCCAATGCGCTTCGTGCGACCGCCCTCATGCAGCAAGGACACGTTGTGGACCTGGACGCGACGCTGGCGCTAAGAGCCGCGAAGCTCGGGCTCCAGCACCGGCTTCCGCTTGCGGACAGCATCCTGCTCGCCACGGCTCATGTCTTCGACGCTACGCTCTGGACGCAGGACGCCGACCTCGAAGCGATTCCGGGAGTGCAGTACCGGGCAAAGTCGAAGTTGGCAGAGTGAACCCGCCACACTTCGGACGGGACCGTGGCGGAGACCCGCGGTGCATCTACGACGGCGCGGTCATCGACCTCTACGAGCGTCATGCCCGCGAGTACGATCGTGACCGCGGCCGATCTCTACAGGAACGGGCTTGGCTGGATCGGATCCTGATCCGTGTGCTTCCCGGCGGGACGGTTCTCGACCTGGGCTGCGGAATGGGCGAGCCGATCGCTCGCTATCTCATCCATCGCGCAGAATGGCAGATCGATCGGCTCTGACGTCATGCGACTGACTGGTGGCCCAGAAGCAGCCCTGTATCGCCAAGTCACCCGTGGGGCTTTGTGAAATGACCATGACACTCGGCGTGCGGAAGCTCGCGGTCACGGCACACGTCACCTCCTCCGTCGGCTGGTTCGGGGCAGCCGAAAGGCCTGACTCCGTACGGCCGACGCAAGCTCGAGGAGGGAAGTAGCAGGGCCCGACCTGGCCGTGGATCGGGCCCGCGTTCGAGCGCGTGGATCAGGACCCTGGTGATCGTCGGGGCCATCGTGGTGCTGGCCGTAATTGGACTGCACCTAGCCGGTTACGGGTTCCAGGGCCATTGAGATCTGGACTCCGGATCAGGGGCCGAGTCGTGGCATTGTGCTCTACCAAGCCCCTTGACCCGCATTTTGTTATTGTGGCGGCCGTCGACCGCCGGGAGCGCCACCGGGTCCACCGGGGCGGCGCGGACGCGGGAGCATCTCCCTCGCCTGGCCCTGCTGATCTTCCGTCAGCAGCGCCATCGCCTCGTCGATGGCGGCGCGGTTGTTCGTCATCAGTTCCTCGATGACCGGACGGATTTGCTGCATCGCCGCTCGCCTATCACCTCCGGACGGCGGTCCGTCCGGCAGTTGGGCCAGCAGAGGCTCGTTCTGCTCGTCGAGTCGGGCGCGGATCGTTTCCAGGCCCTCGACCTGATCCTCGCTGAGCGTCAGCGAATCGCGCTGTTCCAGTAGCCGCGCTACCGGGTTCGTCCGCATGGCGCCCATCGAGCCGCCGGGCCGCTGCTGCGCCTGGAGAGTGGCCGGAAGGATCAGAAGGGAGAACACGGCGGCGATCTGCAACCGGCGCGACAAGATCGGACTCAGCATCGCCTTCCAGCTCGCTCCATCCCACTCGGCACTGAGCGGCAGTATATCATGATCTGCGTAGGTCATAACCGTCCTCCCTGAGTTGTGCGTTCCGAGGAAGCAAGCCGGGTTCACCAGCACCTCTAGCGGCCCACGTTGCTGGGTGCTGGTCTCCGCCCGGTCGATACTCCCATTCCCCAACATCCAAGAGACACGCGAGATCGAGGAATCGTTAACGACGGAGCAGACGGGCGGATGCGATGACCCGAGAATTCACGGCGGGACTCGCAACGCGTTCTCCGGTTATAATGGCCACCGGCAACTGGCATCTGGCACCCCGTACCTTGGCGCTCTTGCCGGCACCTATGACAGCAGAAAACACAGAGCTACGGCGCGATCTGGATCTCGTCGACGCCGTTGGGGTGGGTTTCGGCGCCATCGTAGGTGCGGGCATCTTCGTGGTGACGGGTGTGGCAGCGGGGGTCGCTGGCCCTGCATTTCTGATCGGGCTCTTGATCGCGGCGGTCGCGGCGACGTGCAACGCGCTGAGCTCCGCGCAGTTGGCCGCTGAGTATCCGCAATCCGGTGGCACGTACGAATACGGATATCGAGTCCTGAACCCGTGGGCTGGATACACGGCGGGTTGGATGTTCCTGGCGAGCAAGATCTCGGCAGCGGGCACGGTTGCACTCGGCCTCGCGGGGTACATCGACGCCCTGGTCTCGGGTTTGAATCCGCGGGTGATCGCAGTTGGAGCGATCGCGGTCTTCACGGCGCTCAACTACTTCGGCGTGAAGCGGTCGAGCCGGGCCAATCTGGCGATCGTCGCGATCTCCTTGACTTCACTCGTGATTTTCGCTGTGGCGGGAACCGCGTCCTTCCGCATCGAGAACTTCCGCCCGTTTGTTCCGACAGGGTGGCGCAGCGTGATGGAATCGGCGGCGCTGCTCTTCTTTGCGTTCACGGGCTATGCGCGGATCGCGACGCTCGCCGAAGAGGTGCGGGATCCGGAGCGCACGATCCCGCGCGCGATCGTCGTGACCATCGTTGGGGCGGTCGGGCTCTACGTGGTCGTGGCGCTCGTGGCGGTTGGGGCGGTTGGGTCCGCAGAGATGTCCACGACGGCGGCCCCGTTGTATGTCGCTGCTCTCGCGTCGCCGTATCCCGCTGTCGCAACCATGGTCGCGGTCGGTGGGGTCACCGCGATGCTCGGTGTGATTCTGTCGCAGCTCCTCGGTCTCTCGAGGATGGGATTTGCGATGGCTCGGCGCCGGGACCTCCCCGCCGTCCTGGCCCACGTCGACCCGAGGTTCGGGACCCCGGGGCGAGCCGTGCTGGTGATCGGCGCAATCGCCGCGTTCGTGGCGGCGACGGGCACGCTCCGGGGTGTGGCATCCGCCGCTTCATTTGCGATCCTCATCTACTACGGCATAGCCAACCTGGCGGCCCTCCGCATGCCTCGGGAGGCGAAGCGCTTCCCTGACGCGGTACCCGTGGTCGGTCTCATTGGCTGTCTCGTTCTCGCGATCTCCCTGACGCCAGCTATCATCGCGACCGGTTTGGGCATCCTTGCCGTCGGTATCCTTGCCCGCCTCGCAACTCGTGGTCGACCGTCAGCTGTGTAGACCTCAGCTCATCGAAGTACTGGCCAGAAGGGTTAGAACGCTGAGAGATTTCGAGCGAGCATCAGACCGACCGGAACGTGATCACGCCAACCGAGGGGATTCAATGACCGAGGACCCGACTGCAGACGACGTACCCGTTTCGGGCCGTCCCGTCGCCTCCGTGACGAGGCGAGCCTCTCGTGCTGCCGGGCCGAGCTCTGCGGAGACGTTGGCCCCCAGCGCCACGATTTTGATCCGGCTGATGGTTGGCGCCGTTTTCCTATCGGAAGGGATCCAGAAGTTTCTCTATCCCGAGAGCGTGGGCGCGGGTCGGTTCGCCGACATCGGCTTCCCCAATCCTGAGCTGCTGAGCCAATTCGTCGGTAGCGTAGAGATCGTCTGCGGTTCGCTGGTCGTGGTGGGGCTGTTCACCCGCGCGGCGGTCATTCCCCTGGTCGCCATCATGCTCGTCGCCATCGTAACGACGAAGGTTCCGATCCTGCTTGCCACGGACGTCGGACCCTTCCAGGTCCGGCAGCTGAGCCGGTACGGCCCCTGGAGCATGGCGCACGAGTCTCGGACCGACTTCTCCATGTTGATGGGGTCTCTGTTCCTCCTGTTCGTGGGTGCAGGACGCCTGTCGCTCGATGCTCTACGCAGGTGAGGACGGATGCGCGTGTCGGGCGCGGTTGCGGCTGTCGTGGTGGTGCTCGTCATGTGGCTCGCGGTCAGGGGCCCCGACAGCCCGGCGTCCGCAGGGGTCTACATCCCCACGGAGCCGATCAGCCCCTCATGCATCTCCATCAGCTGCATGAGGCGCCCGTGGTGCTCGGGCATTAGCTCCATCAGCTCGGGAGCGCTCATTTCGGGCATCCCGCTGAGATCCTGCCGAAGTGAATCGATGGTCGTGTCCCACTCGGCATCGGCGGACATGTTCATGTCGCGTATCTCGCGATTGAACTGCGCGATCATATTCGCGACCATCTGCTCGTGCTGCGGCATCATCGCCACCATCCAATCGCCACCGGCCGCCTGCATCTCCTCCATGTGGTAGCGCATCTCCTCTATCATCGCACCGCTCAACATCGTGCCCATGCCCAGCATCGTGTCCATTCTCGGCATTTCGGGCATTCCCGGCATTCCGTCCATCACGTCCCCGGGCTCGGTCGTCTCGCCGGTGGTGGCTGTTTCGGGGGCGTCCTGACCGCCACACGCGGTCAGGGTCATCGCCAGCAGCAGACTGGGTATGCGCTTCGTTCCCATGTTCGTACTCCTTCTCGAGCGAGGTTCGATAGCGGATCGACGGAGCGTCAGTCGCCGCCGACACCCAAGCCCTCCCTTCACATCGAACCCATCATCCCCTGGTGCATCTCCATCAGCCGCTGGACCCGCTCGTGGTGCTCTGGCATGAGCGCCATCAGCTCCGGAACGCTCATCTCAGGCATCCCTCGGAGGTCCTGCCGCAGCGAATCGACGGTCGCGTTCCACTCGGGATCCGCGGGCATGTTCATCTCGCGCATTTCGCGATTGGACTGCGCGATCAGGTTCGCGACCATCTGCCGGTGACTCGGCATCATCGCCATCATGCTGTCGGCGTCAGCGCCCATCATTGCTTGCATATGGGTCTGCATCTCCTCCATCATCCCCGCCGACATCATCCCTCCCATACTTTGCATATCAGCCATGCCGGGCATGCTGTCGGTGTCCGACATCCCCGGCATGTCCTGCATCCCGTCCGTCGGAGCCGGCGCCTCCGCAACTGCGCCTTCCCCACCGTCACCAGGCCCCTGTTCGCCACCGCAAGCTGCCGTTGTCGTCACAGCAGCGACCACCGCCGTCATCCATTTCATCGAGACCATGGGTCTTCTCCATTTGAGGTAGTTTGGCGGCCGCGCATCTGGGCGGCAACGCCGGCGTCTTCAATCGCCCGTTCCGACCAACGCTTGCTTCGGGTTCGACGTTTCGTCGCGGGCCCGAGCCGCAGAACGCCCTCGGACCCGCCCGACTTCCCACTCTTTCCAGAACGAGTAGACGACTGGGATCACGAGCAGGGTGAGGAGGGTGGCGCTCACCATGCCGCCGACCATCGGAGCCGCGATGCGCTTCATGACGTCGGCGCCGGTACCATCGCTCCAGAGAATCGGGAGCAGGCCGCCGACCACCGCCGTGAAGGTCATGATCACGGGGCGGACACGTTCACCCGCGCCCTCCCGCACCGCCTCGAACAACGCGGTTCGGCTCCTCAATCGGCCTTCCTGGCGATACCGGTGGTAGGCCTCGTCGAGGTAGACGAGCATGACAATGCCGATCTCGGCAGCCACCCCGGCGAGCGCGATGAATCCGATCGCCGTCGCCACGCTCATGTTGAAATCCATCAGCCACATCAGCCATACGCCTCCAACCAGCGCAAACGGCAGCGAGAGCATGACGATCGCGCTCTCGGCCACGCTGCCGAACTGCAAGAAGAGCAGGAGGAAGATGATCGCCAGCGTGATCGGCACGACGACCCTGAGCCGCCGAGTCGCCCGCTCCATCGCCTCGAACTGGCCGGACCACTCGAGGCGGTAACCGGGCGGAAGGTCGAGCTGATCCTCGAGAAGCTGTCTGGCGTCCTCGACGTAGCTGCCGATGTCGCGCCCCATCACATCGACGAAGACGATGTTGTTCAGGTACGCGTTCTCAGACTTGATCGAAGGCGGACCCTGGACGATCTCGATGCGGGCAAGCTGGCCCAGCTCGACCTGCGCGCCTGAAGGCGTCGAGACCAGCGTCGAGGCGATCTTCGCCGGGTTGTCCCGAAGCTCTCTCGGGTAGCGGACCAGGGTGCTGTAGCGCTCGCGACCCTCAATCACGTCGCCGGCATACATCCCACCCACGGCGGCCATCATCGCCATCTGCACCTCGTCGGTGGGCATACCGTATCGTGCCGCAGCGATTCGATCCACTTCGATGTCGAGGTAGCGTCCGCCCATCGCTCGCTCGCTGAAGACCGAGTTGGTCCCCTCTACGCTCGGCAGGAGCGCTTCGATCTCCTTGCCGATCCTGTCCAGCGCAGTCAGGTCCGGGCCGAAGATCTTGATGCCCACCGGGGTCTTGATCCCGGTCGCGAGCATGTCGAGCCGGTTCTTGATCGGCATCGACCACATGTTCGCGATGCCCGGCGTCTTCACCGTTCGGTTCATTTCCGCCTGGATCGAGTCGAACGTGACGTCCTCGCGCCATTCTTCCCGCGGTTTGAGGATGGCGATCGATTCGATCATCGACATCGGAGCCATATCGGTCGCGCTCTCGGCGCGCCCGATCTTGCCGAGCACCATTGCCACCTCCGGGACGGCCGCGATCGCGGCGTCGCGCTGCTGGACGATCTGCCGGGCCTGGCCCGTCCCTGTACCTGGAAACATCGACGGCATGTCCATGATCGCGCCCTCATTCAGCGGCGGCATGAACTCGCTCCCCAGATTCCGCCACGGGAGGATGGTGATGGCGAGGACCGCCGCTGCGCCGCCGAGCATCAGCCAACGGTGGCTCAGCACGAAGCGGATCGTCGGCCGATAAGCCCCGAGCAGAAGGCGGCTGACCGGATTCCGCGCCTCGGGCCTTACCCCTTTCCGGATGAACAGGCCCATCAGCACCGGGACCAGGGTGATCGAGAGCAGCGAAGCCCCCGCCATGGCGAGCGTCTTGGTCCAGGCGAGCGGCTTGAACAGCCGGCCCTCCTGGGCTTCGAGCGCAAAGACCGGGATGAAGCTGAGGGTGATGATGAGCAGCGACGTGAAGAGTGCGGGCCCCACCTCCTTCGACGATTCGACCACCAGCTCCCAATGACCTTTCGGGCGCCCCGCGCGATCATTTCTCTCCATGTGCTTGTGGAGGTTCTCGACCATCACGATCGCTGCGTCGATCATCGCGCCGATCGCGATCGCGATCCCGCCCAGGCTCATGATGTTGGCGCCGATGCCGATCCACCGCATCGCGATGAAAGCCATCAGTATCCCGATCGGCAGGGTGATGATGGCAACCAGCGCACTGCTGCCGTGCAGGAGGAAGATGACGGTGATCAGAGCCACGATCAGGCTCTCCTCGATCAGCTTCTCGCGCAGTGTATCGATCGCACGCTCGATCAGGTTCGAGCGGTCGTAGCCGTCGACGAACACCACCCCTGGGGGGAGCGCCGACTGTAGCTCCGCCATCTTCTCCTTGACACCGCCGATCACGTCGAGGGGGTTTTCCCCGTACCGCATCACAACCCAACCTGTGACGACCTCGCCCCGGCCGTTGAGCTCGGCAATGCCGCGCCGGATCTCGGGTCCGAGTTGGACCCGCCCCACATCCCCCACCGTGATCGGCACGCCGTCGGGGCCGGCCGCCAGCGCAACGCTCCGGATGTCGTCCAGGCTTGTGAACCGGCCTTCCCCCTGAACGATGTACTCGGTGCCCCCCAGCTCGAGCACGCGCCCGCCCACGTCCTGGTTCGACTCGCGCACCGCCTTGATCACGCCGGAGATCGGGATGCCGTAGCCGAGCAGCTTCACGGGATCCACTTCGATCTGGTATTGCTTCTCGAAACCGCCCAGCGACGCGATCTCCGCCACACCCGCGGCCGAGGTCAGCGCCGGCTTCACCGTCCAGTCCTGAAGGCTACGGAGCTCGGCCAGGTTGAGTGTTCCGGTCGTGTCGGCCAGGATGTACTGCATGACCCAGCCGACTCCGGTGGCGTCCGGCCCCATCATGGTCATGGCCCCGTCGGGGAGCTGGCCCTGGATGCCGTTCAGGTATTCGAGGACCCGCGAGCGCGCCCAGTAAAGATCGACATCGTCCTCGAAGACGACGATCACGGACGAGCGGCCGAACTGGCTGGCCCCGCGCACGTATTTCGTACCCGGCACCTTGAGCATCTCGTTCGAGAGCGGGTAGGTGACCTGGTCCTCGACCAGCTCCGGCGCCTGACCCGCCCACTCGGTCATGATGATCACCTGGACGTCCGAAAGGTCCGGCACCGCGTCGACGGGGGTATCGAGCATCGCCCAGAGCCCCGCGATGGAGACCGCGACCGTGCCGAGCAGGACGAAGAACTTGTGGCCGATCGACCACTCGATGACTCGTTTCAGCATCGGCCTACTCCCTGTCCGGCGGGGTCATCTCCCGCACGTCGGCGCCCTGCATCTCCATCCCTTCCAGCTGCATTCCGCTCGGCGAGCCGTCGGACATGTCCATTCCCATATTCTCCATGTCGCTCGGGGCGGTCATGCCCATCATGGACCTCATCACTTCGGCCATGTTGCTCTCGGAGTCGAGCAGGTACTGCGCGGAGGTAACCACGCTCTGGCCCGGCTCGACGCCCGCGAGGACTTCAGTGTATTCTCCGGAAGCCGTCCCGATCTCGACTTCCTGGGGCATGAGCTTTCCCGCACCCATGTCGACAAAGACGAGGGATCGCTCACCCGTGTAAACCACTGCGGACGCGGGCACCGTCAGGGCGGTCCGGGTGGGCATCGAGAGCCGCACGGTCGCGTACATCCCCGGCTTGAGGCGCCCATCGGGGTTCGAAATGGGGATCCGCGCCGTCAGGGTGCGCGCCGTGCTCTCGAGGGTCGGGTAGACGTAGTCGACCTGCCCACGGATCGGCCGGCCCGGGAACGCGTCCAGCTCGACCACCGCCTCCGAGCCCTCGCGGACGGCGCCCGCGTCCCGCTCGCGCAGCTCCGCCTCAATCCAGACATCTGCCAGGTCGGCGATCGTGTAGAGGCTTTGCCCCGGCTGGATGGCCTCGCCCTGGAGCACCGGCTTCTCCACCACGATTCCAGAGACCGGGGCGAAAAGGGTCAGCGTCCGGCTCGCCTCACCTGTTTCAACGACGCGATCGATCTGCGAGTCGCTGATGTCCCAGAGCCGCAACCGGCGTCTCGCGACCTCCGCCAGATTCGACTTTCCGGCGCGCACGCCCGGTACTGGGCTCTGGCCCAGGCTCTGATCCAGGCTCGCGGACAGGAGCAGCTCTTCCTGAGCCGAGACGAGCTCGGGCGAGTAGATCTCCGCGAGCGGCTGTCCGGCGCGGACCTGCTGACCTGTAAAGTCCACGTACAGGTGCTCGATGAAGCCCCCGAACTTCGGCGCAACATGCGCCATCCGGGTCTCGTCGAAGGTCACGATCCCTACGGTGCGGATGCCGCTCTCGAGCGTGCGCTCGTCGACCGTGCCGAAGGCGACGCCGAACTGGCCAAGCTCCTCGGCGGTGAGTTGGACCGAGCCGTCCATGGTCATATTCATACCGCCCGTGTCCATGCCTTCCATCCCGACCGCGGCGCTTCCCTCGCCCCTCTGCCTGTCCATTTCGGTTGCGCGAGCGGCGAGGGTGGCACCGGCGGCCACCACGGCGGCCAGGCCAGCGATGAGGAGCGCCGCTTTGCGATCGCGAATCGTCTTCAATTTCATCAGAGGATCTCCTTCCCTACGGCCCGTTCGAGCTCGGCTAGGCCCTGCGCGAAGCTGGTTAGGGAGCGGAAGTACTGGGTCTCGTAGTTGTAGAGCGTGGCCTGGTTGTCGAGCAGGGTGAGGAAATCGATGCGCCCGACCTGGAAGCCAGCCGTGGCCGACTCCAGCGAGCCTCGCCCCTGCGGGATGATCGACTTCACGAAGAGCCCGAGTTGAGCCCGGTCCCGATCGAGGCCGGCGTACAGTTCGGCCACCCGCGCCCGGAGCGCGTTCGCTTTCTCGTGGTGCTCAGCCTGATGGGCGGAAAGCCGCGCCTGTGCTTCCTTGACTTCCAGATCTTGCTTGTTGCCTTTGTGAATTGGAATCGGCACCGAGACCATGGCCGAGATCATGTCCGGGCGGTCCGCGCGCTGGCCGTACTGGAGGGAGAGGTCGAAGTCCGGCAGGTGCGCCTTCCCGGCCAACTCGAGGCGCGCGGCCTGCCCCGCAATCATCGCCTCGTGTTCCCGGATCTCGGGGCTGTTCAGAATCGCCTGCTCCTGCAATTCCGACAGCGGTGGGAGAGGCGATCCGAGGGCGCGGGCGCCGAGCGCCGCCGAAGCGAAGTGGATCTCCGTGGCGCCTTCTCCCACCGCGGCCCGCGCGAGTCGCTCCGGGACTGCGGGGGCGACCACCCGGGTTTCGCTCGGGCGGTTTAGCACCGCGTTCAGCCTCGCCAATGCCGCCCCGCGCTGCTCGGTCAGACGCGCGGCTTCCTCGGCGAGCCGGCCGACCTCCACACGTGCCTTCAACACATCCTGATGCCCGCCCGTCCCGACGCCGTATCTGGCCTCGGTTACCCGGATGAAGTTCGTGAGCAGCGTCTCATTGTTCCGCAGCACCTCGAGCGCTCGGTCGTTGAAGACGAGCTCGTAGTACGCCCGCTTGACCTCCTTCTCCACCTCGAGTCGAGTCGCCGCCAGACGAGCATCCACGGCGGCCAGCTCCGCCTCGGCTACGCGCCGGCGAAGGTCCAGCTTGCCCGGAAAGGGAAGTGTCTGGCCGATGCCCACCATCTTCATGGTCATGAAGTCTGAGAACCCCGGCTCGGTCTGCGGGAAGTTGGTGATGCCGATCCCCAGCATCGGGTCCGGCAACACCGCGGCGGGGCCGATCCCGGCACGCGCCGCCTCGACCCAGTCCCGCGCGGCCAGGATGCCAGGGTTCTCGGCGAGGGCGTGCGCGACCAACCGGTCGAGGTCAGACCCCGGCGCAGCAGACCGGGGCACCCGGACATCATCGGCGCCGGTCGCGGAAGGTAGGGCGTTTTGCGCGGCCGCCTGGAAGGGCAGCGCGAGAGTAAGTACGAACCAGCCGAGCAAGCGTGACGTGCGCCGCACGCGCTCCAGTCCGGAGGCACCCGGCTGGAGCACGCCCGATCTGGATATCGGTC
>WHSP01000118.1 GCA_009380025.1 Gemmatimonas sp.
CGACTGACGCACCTCCTACGCAGCAGGTTCACGCGAAAACGCGAGTTGCGATGGTTTCCCTCCGCATTCTCCGCTGAGACCACGCTCCGACAATCTCACGGGCAACAACACCACCCGCGGCCCCGAATTGTTGAGGCCGCGATTTCGAATCTCGGGGGACCCCGAACTCGGGATTGGGAACGTATCGTACGGGAAGGAACATCGGCGGGACAGCCGATGGGGAGGCAGGGACTTTAGATCGCCTTCTCGAGCTCCACCGGTACCCTGCGGGTCGTTCCGCACACCTGACAATCACCCATCCCGTGCCACAGGGGCTCAGGGAACGCCGTATAATATCCCTCGTTCACGAACGGACCGCAGTGGCCGCGAAGCTCACAGATCGAAAGATTACCCGACCTGTTCCGCGGAATCGGCTGGCGTTTGAAGGGAACGAAGCACATAGAGCACGGGGGTCAGTATACAGTCTACGGACGTAGGCCGTTGAGGGTCAATGCAGGCGATATGCCAGACATCGTGTATCGATCCAACCATTTTCACGACAATTCTTTGTCGATTTCGGGTCACGGGTACGCCGCACGGATCGAACGCAAAAGTTGCGGGTCGATGAAAACTTTTCCGGATTGGCAGTGGGACCCCATCATCCCGCGGGCGCCAGCTCTCAGGCAGTATCGGTCGGCTGAAAGCCGATAGCTCGTTACTCCACGAAGGGCTCACCAGCGCCCTCTCCGTTTGCGTCCTCCAGGTGGAAATCCGCGACTGTTCGCGCCCGAGCCATCCGGGGGCCGGAAATTCGCTTGGCCACTGGACAGGCGCCGGAAGTCTGGCGGCCAAACGGTGGTGGTCCGGAGTCGAGTTCCAGAGAGGGAGTAACTTGATGTTACGGGCGATTTGCAGGCACAGGGCGCTTCAGCCGGCGCTGGTTGGGCTGGCGTTGGCGATGATACTGGATGTGGCTACTGCTCAGGCGCAGCGCCGGCCGCGCGAAGGAAGGGGCGCCTTCGAAGCGGGCTTCATGTTGCTCGACCTGGATGACCTCAACTCGGCCCTCGGCTCCGCCGGTTATTCGTCGTTGGATGACACCTTCCTGACTCTCGGTGGCCCCTTGTCCGGCACGCGCAGCAAGATGTTCCTGGGAATCGAGGGGCACGGGCTGCTCACCGAAGAGGAGAGCACTGCCGACGGTTCGCGGCAGGTTTCCCTCGACGGCGGATACGGTCTCTTCCGGCTCGGTTATCTCGCATACTCGGACTCGGGATTCGACGTGATCCCCGCCATTGGCGTGGGTGGCGGGTCGGTAAGGCTGAAGATCGCCGAACTGGTCGCGCCCTCTTTCGACGATATCCTCGAGGATCCAGGTCGAAGCTCAACGCTGAGGATGGACATGTTTCTCGTCGACGCCTCGGTCGGCATCGACTATCGGTTCGTGACCTCTCGGGAGCGGCGTCGAGCCGGTGGGTTTCTCGCGGGCCTGCGGGGAGGATACGTGTTCGCGCCGTGGAGCACTTCCTGGGACCTCGAGGGGATCGCCAGCGTGGGGGGCGGCCCGGACGCAAACATCCAGGGCTTCTACCTGCGGGCTTCAGTCGGCGGTTGGGGGCGCGGCAGCCGTCGTCGCTAGCCTCGCAGTCCGGGCGGGCTTGTCCGCGACGAGACGCGAGCCTTATCGTATCTCATATTTGCCCGACAGGGCGGCGCTTCCGGAGTCCTCACTGAGAGGTGGGTTTTGTCGATGAAGATCGGAGTCCTCGGAACGGGAAACGTCGGCCGTACGCTGGGATCCGCGCTCGTGGAAGCCGGCCACTCGGTCTGCATGGGTGCGCGAACCCGGAACCATCCGAACGCCCTGGAGTGGGTCCGAACAAACGGCGAGCGAGCCTCGAGCGGCTCCTTTGCGGACGCGGCCAGCTTCGCCGAGATCGCCTTCAACTGCACCGCAGGAGAAGCCTCCCTTCAGGCTCTCGAGCAGGCGGGTAGCCTGAACCTGGAGGGCAAGATCCTGATCGACGTGGCCAACCCACTCGACTTCTCCGAGGGCATGCCGCCAACCCTGACAGTCTGCAACACTGACTCGCTCGGCGAGCGGATCCAGCGAGCCTTCCCGAAGATTCGGGTGGTCAAGACACTCAACACGGTGAACTGCGATGTGATGGTCGACCCCTCCTGCGTCCCGGGCAAGCACCATCTCTTCATGAGCGGTGACGATTCGGAAGCGAAGACCGAAGTCGCCCAGCTACTGGTCGAAGCGTTCGGCTGGTCGCCCGAGAGCATCCTCGACCTCGGCGACATCTCGACCGCCCGTGGCACGGAGATGCTCCTGCCTCTGTGGATCCGCCTCATGGCCTCCCTCGGCACGAGCGACTTCAACTTCTATGTCGCCGGCGTCCCCGTCCGTCCCCGCGACGAGCCCCGGGACGCGGACCTCCTGATCCCTCCCCTCCCCGGCTGAGTCCGTCCGATCATCCGGCGGAACGCCACTGGCGAACGTGATGGTCTCACGTCGAGGTCGCGAGGCCCGCGAAGGGAGCAAGTGATCGATAAGACTTCGTGCGTTCGCGTCTACGCGTGAACCCCTGGGTGGGGGTCAGCCGCCTGAGATCGCACCGATCACCTGGAAGACGTCCGAACCCATGGCAACGGGATCGGGGAGTCGCGTATCCGGCGGCTCGTGAGAGATGTCCTGCCCACACGCGAAGTAGCGAATGTACGCCCGTCGCCGGCTGGTGCCGTGTTCGCGGATGGTGCCGCGGAGGACCGGATAGCGATCCTCGAGGGCGTCGAGCACATCGGCGATGGTGGGCCGGTCCTCGACCGAGATGGGGAGCTCGCCCTCGACACGGGCGAGCGTCCGCAGATGGACCGGAAGCGCTACTCTGACCGTCGTCATTCGATCGTCTGTACCTCGACCGAGAGAACTGCGGGAAGGTGTTCGGCGATCGCCTGCCAACTCTCTCCGGAATCCGCAGAAGCGTACACCTGTCCCCCCGTCGTGCCGAAATAGACACCGCAAGAGTCGAGCGAATCCACCGTCATCGCATCGCGCAGGACGTTGACGTAGCAGTCGGACTGAGGAAGCCCCTTCGTTAGAGGCTCCCATTCGTTGCCGCCGATGCGGCTCCGATAGACACGCAGCTTGCCTTCGGGAGGATAGTGCTCCGCGTCGCTCTTGATGGGGACGACGTAGATCGTCTCGGGCTCGTGGGCGTGGACGACGATGGGAAAGCCGAAGTCCGATGGCAGGTTGCCGCTGATCTCCCGCCAATTGTCTCCTGCATCATCGCTGCGACAAACGTCCCAGTGTTTCTGCATGAAGACGGTGTTCGGTCGGGACGGATGGATCGCCAGGCGATGGACGCAGTGGCCGACGGACGCTTCGGGGTCGGGGAGGAAGTTCGACTGGAGCCCCTTGGTCGCCACCGCCCACGTCTCGCCACCGTCCTCGGTTCGGAAGGCCCCGGCGGCTGAGATCGCAACGTACATGCGTCGAGGGTCGGAGGGGTCGATGATGATGGTGTGGAGGCAGAGGCCGCCTGCGCCGGGAGCCCAGGTCTGGCCCGTCGTGTGCGTCCTGAGGCCGGCGAGCTCGCCCCAGGTGTTTCCGCCGTCGGTGGAGAGGAAAAGAGCGGCGTCTTCGACGCCGGCGTAGACCTTTTCCGGATCCTCGCGAGACGGCTCCACGTGCCAGACCCTCTTGAACTCCCAAGCGTGAGGGGTGCCGTCATACCACTGATGGGTGCCGGCGACACCCTCGTAGGGGAACTCGTTCCCGACGGGGTTCCAGGTCACGCCGCCATCGTCCGAACGCTGGATGACCTGCCCGTGCCAGTCAGTCCACTGCGAAGCGTAGAGGCGATCGGGATCGGCGGGCGATCCGTTGACGTGCATCACCTCCCAGCCCGCGAAGAAGGGGCCATCGATCTTCCAATCCCGCCGTTGGCCGTCCGAGGTGATGAGGAAGGCGCCCTTGCGGGTGCCCACGAGAACACGAACCTTCGCCATATTCGCCTCCACTCCGCTGACCGGGAAAGGACAGTTGCGAACTGCAGTACGCGAGCGGAGAACGTAGTCCAGCGCCGAAGGGGTGGTCAAGGAGAACCCCGCCGACCTCGGTAACCGCCTCGTCACAACAACCAACAAACCGCCGGATTCCCATGTCACTCCAGATCGAATCCTCCTTCGCACCAGGCGGCTCCATCTCGAAGAAGCACACCTGCGAGGGGAGCGATTCGTCGCCACCGCTGTCCTGGAGCGGCGTGCCCGAGAGCACCAAGAGCCTCGTCCTCATCGTGGACGACCCCGACGCACCCGATCCCCAGAAACCTCAGCGGGTGTTCGTGCACTGGGTCCTCTACAATCTGCCGAACGACTCCGACGGACTCCCCGAAGGCGCCACCGCCTCGAACCTTCCGCCCGGTGCGCGCGAGGGTCGAAACGACTGGGACCGTGTCGGGTACGGCGGGCCCTGTCCTCCAATCGGGCGCCACCGGTACTTCCACAAGCTCTACGCGCTCGATACGGTGCTGCCCGATCTCGGTGCGGCGAAGAAGGCCGACGTCGAGCGGGCAATGGAGGGTCACGTACTCGAGAATGTTGAGTTGGTCGGTACGTACGAGAAGGAATAGCTATCGGCGATTCGCTATCGGACCCGACCTCCACAAGGCGTGTGTGTTCTTATCGGCTCACCTCGATCTCTCCGGACTCCGTGATGACAATCCAGACCGCTGTCTCCGACGAGGAGATACAGAAATGCTACCTGGTCATGTGCCAACTTCGGCCCCACCTCGCCGCGGAGCGATTCGTGCCGAGGGTGCGGCTCCAGCAGGAGGAGGGGTATGCGCTGGCGTACCTCGAGGAGGACGGCCAGGTGAGGGCGGTCGCGGGTTTTCGGATTATGGAGAACCTGATGAGCGGACGCGTCCTCTACGTCGACGACCTGGTCACCGACACCGAGGCCCGTTCGCGAGGCTGGGGTGGCGAGCTGCTTTCGTGGCTAATTGACCGAGCGCGCGCAAAGGACTGCCAGACCCTGGAGCTCGACTCGGGTGTGCAGCGCTTCGATGCTCACCGCTTCTATCTCACGCATCGGATGGCGATCTCCTCTCACCACTTCCGTCTCATACTCTGAGTGCTTTTTGCCACAAATACGGCGCCGTATTCCGAGTCGGAAATGCGTCTCCGAGCCACTGGATTCCCGCCTTCGCGGGAATGACGACTCCGGCGATAAAAAGATACGTAGCCATACTTGCCATGGTGTACCAAGCTGCCCCGCAGCACCGTGAGCATTGCGGCGGGCGGTAAGCTCTTCTCCGAACCGTGACGGTCGTTCACTGGCTCAGGCGCCTCGTCCGGACCAACCCGATGAAGATCGACTGCGGAACCTGTCGGATACGGCGCTGGCGTTCCGGTGACGAGCCGTCACTCGCCGAAAACGCAAACAACCGGGCCGTCTGGATCAACCTCAGGGACCGCTTCCCGCATCCCTACACGCTGAAGGATGCGAACGACTGGGTCCTCCACGCCTCGGGACAGACGCCGTTGACGAACCTGGCGATCGAAGTCGACGGCCAAGCGGTCGGCGGGATCGGGCTCGTTCTCAACAACGATGTCGAACGCGTTTCGGCCGAGATCGGGTACTGGCTCGGCGAGCCCTATTGGGGCCGTGGGGTGACGACGAACGCCGTGCGGGCCGTCACCGAGTACGGGTTCGCCACGTTCGAGCTCACCCGGATCTTTGCCCTTCCGTTCGGACACAATTCGGCCTCCCTCCGAGTTCTAGAGAAGGCGGGGTACGGACGCGAAGGCGTCCTTCGTCGCAGCGCGATCAAGGAGGGACAGGTCCTCGATCAGATCGTCTACGCCGTCACGGACCTGGAGTATGACTGACGGCCGGGCAACGGCAGGCTATCAATGGCAGGCGAGTTTCGACTCGGCGGCGTAGTACCGTGGGGTCGCTCAGCGGCTGAGTACGAGCGCTTCTTCGCACTCGGCGCCAGCGACGGCCCGATCCGCATCCTCGATTGTGGCGGCGGGCCCGCGTCGTTCGCCGCCGAGTGGGGCGCAACGGGCCACTTCGCCGTCGCGGTCGATCCGCTGTACGCACTGCCCAACGCGGAGATCGTCGACGCCTTCGAGCCCGTTGCCGAACGAATGCTCGAAGGAATGCGCAGCGCACGGGACCGCTTCGACTGGACGGACTACGGAAGTCCCGAGGCGGTTGTCGAGCGCCGAGGCGCGACTCTGCGTCGTTTCGCTCTCGACCGGTCTCGCGCCTCATCCGACGGCCGGTACGTGGCTGGTCGCCTTCCCGAGCTACCGTTCGCCTCGGACGCGTTCGACCTGGTCCTCTGCTCTCACCTCCTATTCCTCTACTCCAATGACATCGGCCAGGACGATCATCTCGCTGCGTTGCGAGAGATGTTGCGCGTCGGGCGCGAGGTGCGCGTGTTCCCGCTCGCCGACCTGAACGGTGAGCGGTCCTCTCATCTCGATCCGGTGGTCGAGGTTCTTCGGCGTGAGGCCGTCTGTGAGATCGTGCACGTCCCGTTCGAGTTTCAGCACGGCGCATCCTTCATGCTGAGCCTACGTCTCCGCTGACCGACTCGGGATCGATCGTCCGATTTCACCGGTTCAGGCGTTAATCTCGAGAAGAAGATCCTCCTCACGCCTTCGCCCTGTCGAGCCATGGTTCTCCGATTCCCGTCCATCGCATTGATCCTCCTCAGCCTGGGCTGCTCCGCAGTCCGGGGTCCCTCGGAGTCGGTACGGATCCGGGTCGAGAACGCCACTACCGTGGCCTTCCAGAACGTGGTGATCTTCTTTCCGAGTGGTGCTCCCGAAGAGTTCGGAGATCTCGCACCCCAGACCTCCAGCGAGTTCCGGGTGGTCGAAACAGCGTACCGGTCCGCAGCCGTAACCGTGCAGGCAGAGGGAGAGACCCTCACCGCGTCGCCGATCGATTTCGTCGGGGCAACGCCGCTCGCCCCAGGGCGGTACACGTACATCCTCACCGTCAACCCGGACCTGACCCGCGTGGGCCTCGAATTCAGAGAGGACGAATAGCACTCCGCCTCCTTGCCTTCCCCTTTTCAGTTCCCGGATTTCTCCGATCGTCATTTCTGGTTCTCCCCACCATTCCCGCGGGTTCTGGAATCCAGCCGCTGGATCCCAGAACCCAGCCAAGCACCCTGAAGAGCGCTCGGATTACGGCTCCACCGCCCACCGACCCGCAAGAACCAACCTCGCGGGACAACAGGCATCCGAAGCAAAGGAGTTCGTTCCACCATTTCCTGACACCCAAACTTGACACCAATGCGCCTAAGCTTTACATCCCAACGACGACGTACCCCGTGTCTGAACAATGCCGAGAATAAGGAGGGGGAAATTGCATAGGAGCACCGCAGCCGGCGCGGCCGGCCCCCATCGGGCGAGAAACCAGGCCGCTAACGGAGTCAGGATCGTGAAGGGGGTCATGATACGGCCTTGGGTTCGGGCGGATCCCGTTCCCGTACACGTTCCCGTCCGTCATTGCATCGGGAACGTGTACGGGTACGGACCGGCAGTCCCGACGTGACGTTTCTCGGGAGACGGTATCGACGATGGGCCGTCGCGTGCGGCCTCCTGGCGGGAGGTGTGGGCGGTTGTGGCGAGGCGCCGGACCCGGCAGGCGAGCCGTTGCTGGTGATGGCAGCGGCGAGCCTCAACGCAGCGATGCCGGAGCTCATCGAGAGGTTCGAGGCGGCGGAAGGAAGCGCTGTCGAACTCGTGCTGGCATCAACCGGTAGCCTGGCGGCGCAAATCGAGAACGGAGCGCCGGCTGATCTGTTCTTTTCGGCCGACGAGGAGACGGTAGAACGACTGTCCGCGAGCGGCGAAATCCGGTCGGCGACCGTAGAAACGTATGCGACGGGTCGGCTCGTGTTGACGTGGCGAAGTGACCTGAAGCGGCCCGACTCTCTTGCTGCCATCGGAGAGGCGGCGTACGCGACGATCGCGATCGCGAATCCGGAGCATGCTCCATACGGTGCAGCGGCGCGGCAGGTGATCGAGAGAGTCGGCATGTGGGAGCCGCTGCAGGAACGGATGGTACTGGGCGAGAACGTGGCTCAGGCGTACCAGTTCGTACGGACAGGAAATGCCGACCTGGCGATCGTCGCCCGGAGTGTGCTGGCGCCTGCGGCGACTGAGTACATGGCGATCGATTCCGCGCTGCACCTTCCGATCCGACAGTCGGCGGGAATCCTCGAGCGGAGCGCCCACCCGGCCGCGAGCGAGTTCCTGGAGTTCGTGATGGATCGGGAGGGCCAGGCCATCCTGGTGGAGAACGGCTTTGGACCGGCGCCTGGCTGACGATGGATACGGGGCCTCTCCTCCTGTCGCTTCGGGTGGCGACCTTGGCCACCCTGATTGCGCTCGTCGTTGGTGTGCCGATCGCCTGGCTCCTGGTGCGGATCCGCTTTCCCGGCCGAGACGTGGTGAGCGTGGTCGTTCTCCTCCCGATGGTCCTGCCTCCCACGGTGCTCGGCTACTACCTGCTGGTCCTCATCGGACGCGAGGGGATCGTGGGACGGTTCGCCGAGTCGATCGGGCTGGGTCGGCTCGTGTTCACGCCGACGGCGGCGGTGATCGCGGCCGTCGTCGCCTCCCTTCCCTTCCTCATCCGTACGGCACAGGCGGGCTTCGAGCAGGTTGACACCGTCTACGAAGAGGCGGCTCGCACGCTCGGACGCAGTGAGGTAGCGATCTTCTTCACGGTAACGATCCCGCTCGCCTGGCGCGGGATCCTGGCGGGCTTCGCGCTCGCCTTCGCGAGGGCGATCGGCGAGTTCGGCGCCACGCTCATGGTCGCGGGGAACATACCAGGGCGAACACAGACCGCGAGCATCGCGATCTACGAGGCGGTACAGGCGTACCGAATGACTGACGCACACTGGCTTGCCCTCGTCCTCTCGGCCGTGACCGGTTCGATCCTGTTCCTGCTGACGAGGGTGAGTCGCCGAACGGGGTGGTGAGGCAGCTATCGGTTATCCACTAATAATCAGCGAGTGGATTTTTCGGGATCCGGCCCCGAGCGCCGATCATTTGATCGCGGAGAGCCGATCTAGTGGGTGTCCTGCCCCTTGGTCTGATCGAATTTCTTCTTTTCGGATTCCTGTACTTCGCGCGACTGGGCGGCGCTCTCTTCCAGCGTCCTGCTGATGCCGGGCGCGTGGTCATCCGGGTTGGTGAGGGGCGGCTTGGGTGGGGTAGTCACTCTCGAAGTCCTTTGATATCTTGGCCATCGGCCATCGGCCCGGCCAAACCGTGAGCCAGCGTAGGGGAAGCCGTCTGATCGCTGATGGCCGTTCGCCTACATTGCATGAAGAGCGCCGCGAACCGCCAACCCCGCTCCCCCGAATCTCATGACGGAAAAACTCGAGAACCGAACTGCCGTACCAGGAAGGCAGAACGTCTCCTCCGGGACTCCATGGGAGGTTGTCGTAGGGTATTCGCGCGCGGTTCGGATCGGGCCGCACATCCACGTATCGGGGACAACTGCGACGGACGAAGGGGGTGCGATCGTCGCCGTCGGGAACCCGTACGGTCAGGCGATCCAGTGCCTCACGAACATCGAGACCGCACTCACGAGAATCGGTGCACGGTTGGAAGACGTCGTCAGAACGCGCATGTACGTCGTGGACATCACGTCGTGGGAGGCCGTGGGGCGAGCGCACGGCGAGTTCTTCGGAGAGATCCGTCCCGCAACGAGTATGGTGGAGGTCGGCGCGCTCATCGCTCCGGAGATCCTAGTGGAGATCGAAGCTGACGCCTACCTCGAGGGGTGACGCGATGGCCTATGGGCAGGTGACACTATTACGAGGAATCAACGTGGGCCGGGCGAAGCGAGTCGCAATGGCGGAACTTCGCACGATCCTCTCAGATCTCGGTTTCCGGGAGGTTCGGACCCTCCTCAACAGTGGCAACATCGTGTTCTTGGCGCCCGACGACGATCCCGGCGCGTCGGCCGAGCGCATCGAGGCCGCGATGATTTCCCGGCTCGGGGTCTCGGCCCGCGCGCTTGTTCTTTCGGGATCCGAGTTCTCGACCGTGATGCGCGAGAATACGCTCGAGGACGTCGCGGAGAACGCCTCGCGGCTCCAGGTCGCCTTCCTCGCCAACCCGACGGATCGCAGCCGCCTCGCTCCGCTGATGGAGCGGAGCTGGGGGCAGGAAGTACTCGCCGTGGGCAGCCGGGCGGCCTACCTGTGGTGCCCGGCGGGATTGACCTCCAGTGACCTGGCTCAGGCCGTCGGGAAGGTGCTGGGCGATGCAGTGACGATCCGTACGTCGAACACCGTCAAGAAGATCGAAGCTGCACTCGAGCCTCTGGTCCGACCCCATCGGAGCCGCTGATTCGCCGCCCTTTCCCCGATCTCACGCGGAGCGCGCGGAGCCGGCGGAGGGGGGAAGCGTGAGCCTCCCTGCGGGATTAGAAGTTGCGATGCGACGGAAGGGTCGCGTGGGTCGCGACAGAATGTGCTGAGATCCGCCTGGTTCCGCAGGAGAGACGATGTACTCGAAGATCGTCGTGGGTGTCGATTTCTCGCCTGGGGGCGAGGTTCTGATGCAGTCGCTTCCGGAACTGCGGCGGCTGGGAACGAAGGAGGTCACGCTCGTCCATTCGCTGGACGTCACCTACCCGGTGGACGGGCTGGTCGAGTACGAAGACGGCTACCGGGGACATCTCGAAGTCTGCCGGCGGAGGGTGGAGAGCGAGGGCTTCGAGGCGGAGATCGAGCTCACTTCCGGGAGTCCGGGCAAGGAGCTCGCTCGGGTCGCGGACGATCGGGGAGCCAGGCTGATCGTCGTCGGGTCACGAAGCCACAGTCGGCTCGTGAATGCCTTCGTCGGGAGCGTGGCGTGGGGGGTTCTCCGCCACACTTCAGTGCCCGTCCTGGTCGTGCGGATCGAGCCGGGCGCCGCCGCCGGCGATCAACCGTTCGAGACGCCGACTCCGGCTGGGTTCGAGCGAGTGGTCTTTCCCACGGATTGGTCGGAGTCCGCAGACCGCGCTTTCAAGTATGTTGAACGGCTGGCCCACAGCGGGGTCGAGTCCTTCCTCCTGATTCACGTGCGAGATCAGGTGGAGGAGAGTCGTACGGGCCACACGAATGAAGAAGAAGATCGCGGGAAGCTCGCCGCCCTCGAGGATCGGCTGAGGACCATTGGCGTCGCGGTCGTCGAGATCGCGGACCCTGGAGGGGCACCGGCCCAGGAGATCGTGCGCCGGGCGGCCGAGCGGCCCGGTACCCTGGTGGTGATGGGCTCACACGGACGGACTGCTCTGGGAGACGTGTTCCTGGGAAGCGTCAGCCGCGAGGTCGTTCGGACGGGCCGCACCCCCGTTCTGCTGATCCCGCGCGTAAAGTAGCCCTCGCCAGCCTTTCCGTTTCCTCGAGGAGGGGGCTGGGCGGCTTCGCGCTTTCGCGTCTTTGCCTGAGGATCTGCCAACCGGGCTCAGCACGATAACCCGGGCGAGGAAGTTTCTGCGATCAGAGCCCGATTCGGTACTCCGAGATAGCGCGACAATCCGCGCTCGTGCACTGGACGCCTATGCAACCCTCAGCGATCTCGGACCAGTCGCGGACGATGCGGTAGGTCGGCGTCGCCTCGAAAGGCACGATCTGCAGACGAACACCGTGCAGTCTTCCCGCATACTGTGTAGAGTACCGAGCCGCAGGATGTGGAGCACAGCACACCAGCACTGTTCGCGCGTCGCCGGGCTCGCGGGACCCGGACCCGAACACGGACATACTCCGATCAGGGACGGCGGACGGAAACGGCTCGCGGGTGCATCCGATTACCGGATCCGAACGAGGGACAGCCAGACATCGACGTCCGCGCTTGGCTCGACCAGGATCGCTCGGACTCGGATACGGGACCCGGCCTCAGCGCCAAAGTAGGCGTACACGGAACCGCCTGCGGGTAGGGTCAGGGTACTCTCGCCATCACCCAGCGCTACAGTACGAAGCGGGTAGAGGCCGTCGACGCGGAGGGAGGCGATCAGTTGCCGATGGTTCCAGCTCGGCTGGTCGAAGCGCGGATCCGAGGGCGGAACCAGGTCATCGGTGTAGATTGCGATGCTCCAGTCTCGCATCCACTCGAGAGGGTCGGAACCGATAACCTGCTGAAGGTTGGCGAGGCCGACGTCCGTGGAATTCGCTAGAGCACGGAGCAGGTTCTCATCCGGGCTCCCATCCCGATCCGCCACATAGCGGAGAAAGCTCCAGGCCGCTCCTCGTGTCGGCAGCAGGTCGCTCCCCATCGGCGAAGAGAAGTGGGTCCCCTGGAGGTAGAGGTTCAATCGTCCGAGGTTGCTCTCCGCGAACCGCACGAAGGCATCCTGGACCTGGGGAGTCGACCGGATCTCTTCGACGCCGAGATTCTGGCCCGCACTCAGGCCGCTCGCCGCATAGAAGAGAAGTTCCTCCGCCATGAAGCTGAGCCCCTCGTTCAACCACTTTTCCTCGACGGTGGAGGCGCCGTTGACGTGTAATCGCCGCCCCGTGTTGATCAGGTGTTGGAGCTCGTGCCCGATCGTCGAAAGCGCCACCCGCCGCAGCGTTTCCGCCGAGATCGGCGTGGAGCCAATTTCCTCACCGGGGTCTGGAATAGCGAGATAGAGGATCTCGCCCTCGTTGCTGGCCGCGCAACCGCCCAGGCCGCCGTCGGAATGCCGCGGGAAGACATCTCCTCCCCAGAAGTAGCCGGCGATGACACCGGTGCCCCCCGGTGGCGTCAATTCGTTGACTGCTCGGGTGAAGAAGAGGATCACGCGTCCGTTCTCGTCGATGTCCGTCGGCGAGCCGAAGGCCTCGGACAGCGTCGGGAAGACGAAATCGTCGAAATCCCTGGCGAAGCCGTCGTAGTCGAGCTCCGAGAATCCCACGGTCGGATTGCCGGTATCGGCGAGGACGATTGCTCGCTGGGATACGGCCGCCACCCGTCCGTGGCGAATGTTCGTCGCGTCGCACCGGGAGGCGACGTTAATCTCCACCGTCGATCCTTCGGCCGGGATCGTAACGCTTGCGGGGGCGAGCTGGGATCTCAGATGCGGCCCCGGACCGCCGAGCCGGCGGAACAACTCGGCCTCGACATCCCGCAGGCCAGCGTCGAAGGCTGCCCGGTCTTCTTCCGTCGCGAGGCCATCCGACGCACCGGCCTGCACGTCGGCACGCGAGGCCACTCTACTCGAACTCGGCACGACAGGCCCGAGCCCCGAACCGCTTAGAACGATGTCCGCCTGAAGCAATGTATCCCGTGGGCTGGCGACGAATGGAATGAGGACATACTCGCCCTTCTGCCGGACCTCGATGCAGAGGCTGCGAGGGTCCCCGGACCCGGCCACCACCTGGCCGATCCCAAGCTGATGGCCTCGATCATTGGCGCACTCGTCTGGGTTGGTTTGCGGAGCCGTCGCATCCGTGCAGGAGGCGAGGAGGAGAACCACGCGGATCGCCACCAAGCGCCACCAAGTCGGAAGGCGCCGCACCACGGCGAGAAAGGAGCTCGGCCGATTCGTCATTGGAGCAGATCGTCGTCGTGGAACCGTCTGAAGTTGCCCGCCTCATCGATGAGATCGACCGTCACGCCAAGCACATCCTCGATTCCGATCGACGAGCCGAGGGGGAGGTCTGGAATCGCGGTGGGATCCGTATAGCCGTAGACGTTGAAGACGCCGACGTCAGGTTCTCCATCGGCCCTCCCGAGCACACCGTCGCGAAGGATGACGCTGACGAAGACGGAAGCGAAGTCGCCATCCACATCTTCCGGGACAACCGTCGTACGGACGGCTGAAGCGCCGATCAACCTCGCGTTGAACTCACGCGCGGTCGGCGCCGTGCCGGTCGGGCTGCCCATTCGGTGCTCGGCGATCTCGCTCGTGTTCCCGCGGAGATCCCCGACCCGAAGCGTCGTGCAGCGGCGATCCATCCGGTTGTCGGGCTCACCGACCCGGACCGTGACCGCAAAGCGAACCGTGTCGCCGCGCGCCGTCCGGCCGGTGGAGAGCCCGTGACGCTCGAGCGTCCCCGTCGGGGTCACGCTGTTGCCCCGGCAGTCCGTGATGTTCCACGCGTAGGTGTCGAGGTCGGCGTTGGGGTCGACCGCTTCGACGAAGAAGGCGCTGGCGCCGTCGTGATAAGAGCTCGCGAGACGAAGAATGCGGGGCTGCTCCGAAGGGTCGGAACATCGAATCCTGAATGCGACTTCCGTGACGGTCGGCGGCGTCACGCCGACTTGCTGCCGCCGCCCTCCATCGCTCGTCATGACGCAGTTCGGGGCGATGTGACTCAACTCGACCTCGTGAACGCCGGCCCCGATGCTATCCATTTGCACCGTGTCCGACGGCGCGATCAGCCCGGATCGGTCCCTTCCATTCGGCTCGACGACCCGATACACGTAGGCGTCGTCCATCAGCTGGCCGTCCGTGTACGTCCTGACGACCAACAGCGGTCGGCATTGAAGGTTGTACCGAACCA
>WHSP01000119.1 GCA_009380025.1 Gemmatimonas sp.
CGAATTGAACACCGCCTCTTCTCCCATATCGCCATGAACTGGCGCGGCACGCCGCTGGTGAGCCTGGCCGTGATGGTGAGCCTGATCGGCGCCACCACTAGCCGCACCGGGCTACGGGTGCGCTCAGAGATCGACCGCGGTAGTTACCCGTCCGGCGTGAAGATCTCCGACGCCCAAATGGCTCTCCTCAATCTCGAGCGCCATCGTTTTCACGGCGACTGGAACTATACGATCCGCCCGGCCGAGGACATTGTACCTTAGTCACTTATTATTTCACATCCCCTAAGCGGAACGTTGGCCACAGTTCTCGACTACCCTGCTGAATATGCCGAACAATGGCATTCTCTCCCCGGAGATAGACGGACTGTATGCGGCAACCCCCGCCCACCACGGCATGAGCCCACCCAAACTCCTCAACGGGGTGCGTGCAGCAGCCCGGACGCGTCATTTTCAGCCTTCGCACAGAACTGGCATACGTTGGCTGGATCCGCCGCTTCGTTCTCTTTCATGGGAAGCGACACCCGGCCGAGCTGGGCGTCCCCGGTTGACAGCTATACAGGAATACAGCTATCATGCCGCATGAAAGCGACTATCGACATTCCCGATGATCTGTATCGCCGCGTCAAAGCGGAAGCCGCGTTGCGCGGACGGACCGTTCGAGAAGTAACCACGGAGTTGTATCAGCGTTGGTTGAGCGAGGGACAGGGGGCCGACGCAAAGGAGAGCGCGGAGGATTGGCTACGCTCATGGATCTCCGCAGCGGATGACGCCATCCAGCGAGCACCGTCGGGTCCGTCAGTTCGAGAACAACTGGCTGCAAGCCGCAATCGCCTCGAACGCCCGTGACCGCGCTCGTCATTGACGCGAGCGTTTGGGTTTCGGCCGCTGATGCGACGGACCACTTATCCGGACCGAGCCGCGATTTTCTGGCGGTCGTGACGGCGCAAGCCCTCCCGCTCGCGCTTCCCGACTTCGCGGCGCTGGAGGTCGCCTGCGCTCTCGCGCGGCGGCTACGGGACGGGGAACGTGGAAGGGCGCTGGCGGATCAGATGGCGCGATCTCCCATGCTCACCATACACTCCTCGAACCCATCCCTCCTCCGGCAAGCGATCGAAACCGGTACGCGAGATCTCCTCCGCGCCGGCGACTCCCTCTACGCCGCCTTCGCGGAACAGGTGGGAGGAACGTTGGTGTCCTGGGATCGAGAGCTGATCGAACGTTCAGGCGCTGTCACGCCACCCGAGTGGCTGGATCGGAATACCAGGGAGGCCCCGGAGGACTCCCGAGAGACGGAGAACACCCCTGACGCTCTCCGATGAGCGGTCCGTAGCTGCCCTCATCGCCGGTACCATCGTCGCCAGGACGGACGACAACACGCGCCGGGATGCGATGTCTCGCGAGGCTACTGGTGGTGATCCTTCGAGAGGTCCCCCGTCGACAACGAAAAGGCGCATGGCCCTGTCGCCGCCGGCCTGGCTTGACTACCCGTGAGACCGCTCCTATGATCGGAACGGAGCCGTTGCCGAACGCGACCATTCTCCCCAATCCTGTTTTCCGCAAGGGGTTACGGTATGTCATCCCTCCCGATACCGTTCCGAAGGCATCCGGACTATCCCAAGATCAGCGGGTCCGGAGAGGTTCAAGCCAATCCGCCCGAGGAGGTGACGACGCCTTGCTGGCCCGGGCTATTGCCCAGAGCGACACCTCGGCGCTGGAGTTCCTTATCTCACGCTACTGGATCGCGTTGACGTCCTATGCATCCCGGATGCTGGACGACATGGAGCTCGCCGAGGACGTGGTCCAGCGGGTGTTCGTATCGATCTGGCGGGAACGCACCGGCTGGTCGCCCAGGTCGGTTCGCGCCTACCTATATCAGTGCACCCGCAATCTGGCGCTCGACGAGATCCGTAGCCGCGAAGCGCGGCGGGAACGCGAGCGAGAATCGGGTGGGTCGCTCATCGGACAGCCTCCCACGCCGGAGACCGCCATGGAAAGGACGGCGATCGAGAATGCGGTGGATACCGCAATCCAGGGCCTGTCCGATCGAAGGCGAGAGGCTTTCGTGCTGGCGTACCTGAAGAATCTCAGCTACCAGGAGATCGCCACCGTGATGGGCATCTCGACCAAAACCGTCAGCCATCATGTGTCGGGCGCGCTGGCCGACCTGCGAGAGAGGCTGGGAGGTGTGATGGCGGAACGGCCCCCATCGGGCCCGTCCTTACGCCCTCTGCCGATCGAACTGCCCGACTCCTCCCAACCGTCCGCATAGCTCCACGTTCGCGACACTGTAGGAACCCTCAAACTCGATTCTCCCGCTCCGATAGGGATATTCGGGGTCGGCTCCGTCTTGGATACAGTCGGAGCCCGATCGACCGTAGCGCCGGGCGCCTGACTTTCTGCACCGACAACGACGATTTCATGAACGATGAATGACGATACCCTGGCCCGAACGATCACGGGCCGTGCGAGCGATGCCGAGGTCGTGGCGGTCGAGGCGTGGCGCCGCCAATCGCCCGAGAACGAACGCCGGTTTCAAGCCGCTGCCCGCCTCCTACAACTGACCTCGGAAGGAGATTCCGGGCGCGTACCGGGTCTGGCGCCGACCGCCAACGAGATCGTCGAAGCGGCGGAGGCTGCGGTGAGGGAAGAGAGTGGAACGGGGCGCAGCGGGGGCCCCCCGGGCGCGAGTCGTAGTTATTGGTTAGGCAGGTGGGGCATAGCCGCTGCCGCTGCGGGCATCAGCTTTCTGCTCGGGTTGTTTATCGCACGGTCCGTGGTGGCCCCGGCCGACGTCCCGACCTTCGCGGCCGAACAGTTCGTTACGGGCTCGACCGAGCAAGCCACGGTGGTGCTGAATGACGGGACGGTGGTCCGACTCGCTCCGGAATCCCGAATCTCCGTTCCGACCGGCGCGGCGACCCGCGACGTGACTTTGGTGGGCCAAGCGTACTTCGCCGTAGCCCATGACGAATCGCGACTGTTCACGGTGCGGACGAGCTCCGGGGACGTTCGAGTTCTCGGAACACGGTTCACCCTCGAGGCGGATGCGGAGGATCTTCGGCTGGTGGTGGTCGAGGGCAGCGTGGTATTGGCCGACCGTGAGGAGAGGAACGAGGTGCATGTACGGAGGAACCAGATGGTTCGAGTAGTTCGGGGGACGAGGCTACCGGTGGCGGAGGTTCCTGATGCGACGGCGCTCACGGAATGGGTCGGCAGCTTCCTAGCGTTTCAGGACACACCGCTCCGGGATGCCATCCGCGAGGTCGAACGGGAGTACGGCGTGCAGGTAGACATCTCGGACGCTGTCCTACTCGACCGGACGTTTACGGCATGGTTCGACGGCTGGCCGCTGGCCGACGTCATGGAGGTTGTTTGCATGGTCGCGGGGGCGGAGTGCGAAGTGAGCGACAGCCTCGTGACCATGACTGCAGGCGCTCTGGCCCGGTGATGGTCGCGCCCAACTCAACCCGTCGGCCAATCGCTTCGAACGGCGCCTGTCTAGTCGCTGCGGAGGTCGGAAGGGGCGCCAGGTCGCGGGCAGAAGCCACTTGGCGGTGCGAAACCGCTTTTCCCGTTCACGCCAGCAAGGTGGGCACAATGTCACCACGACTCAGGATCGCAACCGCTTTGAGCGGTCTGTTCCTATTCCTCTCCTCGCCGGGCCCAGCCGTCGGACAAACTGCGGGGGAGTTCGGAGTGGTGTCATTAGCCTCAACCGAGGCATCTATCGACGACGCGGTAGTCGACCGGCTCGCTAATCTCTCCGTGCGGACCGTGCCGCTGTACGACGCCTTGCGAATGCTCGCCGAGGTGTCGGGAGTGACCCTCGCGCTCAGCCCGAGCGACGTAGCTCGTGAAGATCGGACCGTAACCTGCCGATGCGATGCAGTGACAGTCGGGGAAGCGCTCGACGAGCTGCTGCGCCTCACGCCTTTAGCGTACGCGGTGGTTAACGGTCAGATCGTCGTGTACTCAACGCAGATGCGGACACCCACCCCTGAACTCGCAGCGGTGCCTGGGGTGCGACTCGTCTCCATGTCGTCCGCCCAGGACAAGTCCTTGCCGGAGCCGGCACCGCTTGCGGTGGGCACGGTGACGGGACGGGTGGTGGACGCGAGCACCCAGCAGCCCCTCACCGGGGCGCAGGTGTACATCACGGAGAACAGCCAGGGCACTCTCACCAACGCCGACGGGCGGTTCGTCCTGACCAACGTGCCGGACGGGCCGAATACGGTGCGGGTGCAGATGATCGGGTTTCAGACGGTCGAGCAGACGGTAACCGTCCAGCCGGGCGGTAGCGTCTCGGCCAACTTCGAGCTGACCACGCTGGCGCTTGCCCTCGACGAGATCGTGGTCACGGGGACGGCCGGCCAGGCCCGCCGGCGTGAGGTCGGCAACTCGGTCTCTGCGGTCAACTCGGCGGACCTCGCTCTCCAGCCGATCATGAGTGCGCAGGACGCCATCACCAGCCAGGTGCCCGGGATGGTGCTGATGGGGAACGAGGGAGTAGCGGGCGCCGGACCGACGATCCGGATCCGCGGGGTCACCAGCATGACGCAGGGCAATGCGCCGCTGATCTACGTAGATGGCGTCCGGATCCGGAGCGAAGATTTTCCCGGCACGGCGCAGGGACAGAGCGCCTCGCCGCTCAATAGCATCAATCCGAACGACATCGAGCGAATCGAGGTCATCAAGGGCGCCGCCGCGACCACGCTTTACGGGACCGAGGCCTCGAGCGGAGTGATCCAGATTATCACCAAGCGCGGAGCAGGGGTGGCCGGCGATCCCATCTGGAACGTCACGGTGACGCAGGGCCTCAGCCGATCGCCGCAGATCGGGCCCGACCTCGACGACAACTGGTACGAGACGTGGGGCGAGGATACCGGTGACCTCTTCATGGAGCCCTACCTGCGCACGGGCCGGACGCAGGACTACAACCTTTCGGTGCGGGGCGCGGCGGGCGAGGGGGCTGCACGAGTCGACTACTTCCTCTCCGGTGGCTGGGGCGATCAGCAGGGTGTCATCCCCGAGAACGCGAGCGAATCCCTGAATGTCCGGGGCAACCTGGGGTTCGCGCCGATGGAGAATCTCCGCGTCCTATTCAATAGCGCCTACAGCAACCGCGACATCATGTGGATTCCGGGGGGCAACCTCGCGAAGGGTTTCACCCTGAACGTGATGCGCGGTCCGTTCGACTATACGGCCGACGCCGATACCGTCTTCTTCACCGAGTTCGACACCGTCGAGGACATCCGGCAGTTCACGAGCGGTATCGAGCTGAACTTCACACCCACTGATGCCCTGACGGCGAGTCTGAACATCGGTATCGATAACGTCGACACCGAGTACATCCGCACCGAGTCCTTCGGCAGCTTGCTCGAGCCGCAAGGTTTCCGCTCGGCACGGCGGTTCAGCAACATCAATCGCACGATCGACTTCCAGACCACCTACAACCGATCCATCGCCGGGGTAAGCACAACCTCCTCAGCGGGTTTCCAGGCCTTCAGCTCGAGCACGGCGACCGTGACGGGTGAGTCGTCCAACTTCGCCGGACCCGGGAACCCGACGCTCGATACCGGCTCGCAGCAGGAGTCCAGCGAGGATCGGCTCGACGAGGTGAACGCCGGCTTCTTCTTCCAGGAGCTCCTGGGCTTCGGTGATCGGTTCTTCCTGACACTCGGCGCCCGGATGGACGGCAATAGCGCCTTCGGTGAGGACTACGGACTTCAGCTCTACCCGAAGGTCAGCGCCTCCTACGTGATTTCCGACGAGGGCTTCTGGCCGGAGTTCCTGGAGACGACGAAGCTCCGCGCCGCTTACGGTGAGTCGGGCAAGGCACCGGGGTATTTCGCCTCGCATCGAACCTGGTCACCGACTTCGGCATTGGAGGGCCAGCCGGCCGTGAGTCCATCGACACGCGGCAACCCACTACTGGGTCCGGAGCGTAGCCGCGAGCTGGAGGCGGGCGTCGAGCTCACTGCGCTACAGGGGCGGCTCAGCCTGGACGGTAGCGTCTATACCCAGCGGACGGTAGACGCCTTGTTGGAAGTGCCCCAGGACCCGACGCTCGGCTTCACCGGCGCACAGATCGACAACGTCGGAACGATCGAGAACCAGGGGTATGAGGTGAACCTGACCGGCGTCCTCGTCAGCACCGACCGTCTCTCCTGGGAAGTCGGGCTGGGCGCAGCCGGCAATCGATCGGAGATGGTCGACATGGGCGGAACGGCGGACGTGTTCCTGGGTGGTTCGTTGTCCCCCGGAATGTGGGTCCGCAAGGGATATCCGGTGCCGTCCTATTTCGGACCGGTCATCCAGAACCCGGATGAGGTCGGCGCCGCGCCGGTGACCGAGGAGGAATTTCTTGGCCCGATCTATCCCACGCACAGCTTCATCCTCTCGAGCACGCTGCATTTCGGACGTCTGTCGGCGTCCGCGCAGGGAGAGTACCAGGGCGGGCACGTGAACCTGAGTCACACGGCCTGGCGAAATGCCCAGCGGGGCGTGTGGCCTCCCTGCCTTGCGATTTCGCAGCGAATCCAGGCCGGCGAAACCTCACAGCTGACGGCAGGTGAGATCTTCACCTGCGGCAGTGACTTCATGGCCGACTGGGGGGCGTACGTCTCGCCCGCAGACAACTTCCGGCTGACGTCGGTCTCGCTCAACTACCGCATGCCCGAATCGTGGACACCTGGCTTCGGGCAGTGGTCCGCGACGCTCGGCGCGCGAAACCTCTTCCTGCTCACCGACTACATCGGGCTCGACCCGGGCCTTACGCAGGGTGGGGAAGGGCTGAGCCGGCACGAGTACTACCAGTTGCCGGTTCCGCGATCCCTTTCGCTCACGCTTCGCGCTACTTTCTGACCCGAGCCTGGGAGCACTTGAACGATGAGCAAGAAGAATCGCGCGACTCGAAAGGCGGCAGCTCGCCCCGTCGCGACCGTAACCCTGGCATTCGGTTTGTCCGTGGCTGCGTGTGACGTCATCAACCCGGGACAGATCCTGGACACCGACCTCAATGATCAGTCGGCCTTCCGGGTCCTCGTGAACGGCATGGCGGGCGATTTCGCGGATGCGCTGGACGACCTGAATTGGAACAATTCGGTGATGATGGGCGACCTGTCTGGCACATCCGCGTATCTGTCGCGAATTCGACACTGGGAAGGGCGGCCGACGTCCGAAGACGCGACGGACTACGACTCGGCTCACGCGGTACCCTGGGTCGTTCAGGACGGCATCGAGCGAATGCGGGAAACGCTCGGAGCTGCGTTCGACACGTCGCCGCTGGCGGCCGAGGCCCATCTGTGGGGCGGGTATGCGAATCGACTGCTAGGCGAGACGATGTGCCAGGCGATCATCGAAGGGGGAGCGCCGGAGTCGCGCGAGGTCTATCTGCAGCGTGCTGACGAGCACTTCACGGAGGCGATCGCGATCGCGACAGCGGCCGGTGAAGAACAGATCCGCCTAGCCGCCACCGGCGGACGCGCATCGGTACGGATCAACCTCAGCGAATGGGATGCCGCGGTCGCCGACGCGCAGCAGGTCCCGGACGACTTTGGGTTCTACGCCCTCTACCACACGACCGGGACCGGGAACACGATCTGGGATGAGAGCCAGAGCCGCGTCAACCTCAACGTGAAGTATACCTGGTTCGAGGCCTACTATGACGAGACGGGTGACCCGCGCACGCCCTGGTTCCGGGACGCGGCCATTGTCACGGCCGCGGATGGCGCGACGCCTCAGCTGATGCAGGACAAGTACAGCTCGCAGGAAGCGGACGTGGCCCTCACGACGGGTGGCGAGATGCGCCTGATCGAGGCGGAGGCCCTGATCCGTGAGGGCCAGTGGGAGGCTGGATTGGACATCGTGAACGACCTGCGGGCCGAATTTGACGTCGCGCCGTGGACGGCGGCTTCACAGGCCGAGGCGATGGATGCTTTGAAGAAGGAGCGGGCGATCGAGCTGTGGTTAGAAACACGCCGGAGCGGCGACCTGTACCGGTGGGGCGGTGATCCAACGCAGGACGTGATCCTGGTGGCGATGAAAGAGAATGCGCCGCACGTTCTGCTCGAAGATCGGGCGACGTGCTGCTCGCGAACGACCCACATCGGGGCGTGGCGAACCCCTCGCTCCGTTACATTGTTCACCTGAGCGCGCCCGGCTACAGCGTGATCGGCGCAACCGAGCCGGCGATCCCCGGCGTGGCAATCGGGCACAACGGCAACGTGGGTTGGGGTCTTACGATCGTCGGCACCGACCAGGCCGACGTCTTCATGGAGCAGCTCAACCCCGATGATCCCAATCAGGCGCTCTGGCAGGGGGAGTGGTACACGCTCGAGACGGTGGTCGACACGATCCCAGTGCTGGGCCAGGAGCCGGAGATCGTCACCTATCAGTTCAGCCGGAACGGTCCAATCTTCCACGTGGACGAGGAGAACGACGTGGCCTACGCGATCCGGGCTACCTCGAGCGAGCCCGGAGGCGGTGGCTACCTTGGAGCCTTGCGCCTCGCCGAAGTCGACGATTGCAACGAGTTCGTCGACGCCCTCGAGTACTACCACGCGCCGGACGAGAACATGATCTGTGGTGACGTGGAGGGGAACATCGCCTGGGTCGCGGCGGCCCTGACGCCGCGGCGCACCGGAGAGGACTGGTACGGACGGCTGCCCGTTCCGGGAACCGGCGAGTACGCCTGGGACGGGTTCCTCATGCCTCGAGAGCTGCCGTATGAGATCAACCCGGAGCGTGGCTGGATCGCCACGGCCAACCACGACGTCCAGCCCGAGGGGTACCGTCCACCCATCATGTTCAAGGGCAGCACCTCCTCGCGCTGGTCCCGCCTGCAGCAGATGTTCGCGGACCTGAAAGCGGACCTGACGGCGGACGACTTCGAGGACATGCAGCACGACATGGTCTTCCCGTGGTTCGCGGACGATGACCTGCCGCTCTTCACCGGCTGGACCTCGCAGGACACGGAAGTCGAGTGGGCGCGCACGCAGCTCTCCGGGTGGGACGGCAAATACCACCGGATCAGCCCCGCCGCTGCCCTCCACTACCACTGGCGGGACGTGATCGACGAGCGCGCATGGGAGCCGGGGGTATCGCTGGGCGAGCGGCGGCAGCTCTCGGAGGACGCGCTGGAGCAGGCCGTCGCAACGATGAAGGACACCCAGGGAGAGGACCGCAGACAGTGGCGCTGGGGGCGGATCAACGAGGTCGAGTTCCCCCACACTTTCGTCGCGGCGTACGACATCCCCTCCGCCGAACGATCCGGCGACGCGGGAACGGTCTTCGATGTCGGCGCCACGTACCGGGAGATCATCGACTTCTCCAATTTCGACAACTCGCGCGGGACCAGCACGCCGGGTCAGTCGATGCAGCCGGGTAGCCCCTTCTACGACAATTTGCTGCCGCTCTGGGTGGACCAGGAGTACTTCCCGTTGCTGTATACCCGGCCGGCGGTGGAGGCCGAAACGGCGTACAGGCTGGAGCTGCGGCCGGGGGAGTAACGGCGGAGTGGCAAGATCGGTAGGGCACGGAACGGGCTCGCGATCGTGGCGGGCTCCGTTTCTCTCTTTATCCAGCCACGCTCAATACATTGCGTCAACGAGCATAGTTTCGCCCCCCACACTGGAGGATCGATGAACTTGGCCGATATCACACGCTCGTTCTCCCGGCGCGAGGCGCTTGCGACCACGGGAGCAGTGCTTGGCGGCCTGACCATCGGTGGCCGTCTCGTAGGGCAGGAGAGCGGTGCCACACGCGTACAGCCGCAGCTCGAGCACGTCCTCGACATCTCGCTCCAAACGGAGCCGGCGCTGGTCGTGGGCAGCACGCCGGTAGGAACGCGGAGCATCGTCAATGTCACGGGGGGCAGCTTCGAGGGGCCGGGGCTTCGAGGTGTCGTCCTCCCGGGCGGTGCCGACTGGCTCGTAGGCCGCCCCGATGGGGTCACTCAACTTGACGTCCGGATCACGGATGCGAAGGACGCGCTCGCCTTTGGAGTAGACCTTCAAGGCCAGACGCCCGAAACGGATGCGCACGATCGTCAGGTCGTACACAGGGGTCTCGAGCGAGACTTCGAAGGCCGGAGCCCGGGGCTGGCCCTTCTGCCGGCGCGGCCGGGTTCTTCTCCCAAAGAGGGTCTTCACGGTGCGCACGTCGAGCGGGCCCCGGACCCGGTCGATGAGGGCGCTGCCCCGAAAGCCCAGCCCTCTTGCCATGGCATCCTTCCTCCTACCACCCTCCCACGGACGGAAACAGGTGAAGACCCAGAAATAGGCCCCCGAATGCGAGAGCCTAGTTCGTTTCCGGCTTGGAAACCACGCCGTTGGTATCCGACTTTCCGGATGGCAACTAGTTTGTAGCCACCGTCGCTGAAGGATCGATTCAGGAAACGGCCCAGAACCCCTCGAGTGCCGCGCCATCCGGGCTTTCGCGCAGCTTCTCGAATGCCCGGTTCCTGATCTGCCGGATCCGCTCCCGGGTCACCCCGAGCAGCATTCCGATCTCCTCGAGCGTCCTCTCTTCGCCCTCGTCCAGGCCGTAGTAGAGGTAGAGGATCTTCCGCTCTCGCTCCGTCAGGTACTTCTCGAACATTCGCTCGAGGAATTCCCGGCGGGCCTGGGATTCTACCTCTTCCTCGATCTCCTCCGCCTCCGCCCCGGCGAAGCGCTCGCCGAAGGATGACGAGTCCCGATCGCCGCGGTCGAGGGGTGCATCGAGAGAAAGCTCGCTCGCCGCCACACGTCGCAGGGCGCGAATCGTGTCGATCGGCTCGGCCATCTCTTCCGCGATCTCCTGGTCCGTTGGCGACCGCCCTAGCGTCTGTGTCAGCGCCGTCTCCGTTCGCGAAAGTCGAACCAGATTCGAGTTCTGGTTCAACGGGATTCGAACGGAACGCGTCTGCTCCGCGAGCGCCTGGAGCACCGTTTGCCGAATCCACCATACCGCGTACGAGATGAACTTGACGCCCTTCTCCGGATCGAACTTCTTGACGGCCTTCAACAACCCTTCATTTCCGATGCATACCAGTTCGGCCAGGCCGAGTCCTCGGCCCTGGTACTTCTTAACATACGAAATAACAAAGCGCAGATTCGCGGTTACGAGGCGCTCGGCAGCTTCCTTGTCTCCACTTCGCGCCCGCCGCGCCAGCGCCCGTTCCTGCGCCGGATCCTCAATGAGCGGGTACTTTTCAACATCATGCAGGTACTGATCGAACGAGTCCAGGGCACGGGAGCTGAAAAACATGGGTTCGGCTCGTTGGGATGAAAAAACAAAGGGCCGCGAGCCCCGTCGGTTTCCGACGCTCGCCGCCCTCGGCTTACTGGTCCTGGCGCGTGTTCCCAGTAGGTCCATTCATAACCCACCCAATATGACCGTGGATCAAGGATCTGTAAAGGGAATCGCGTGCTTGACATGGGTTTCCCTCCATGGTACCTGCCGCCGGCAGGGGTCGCCCAGACATGCAGCCTTATAGTTGACCGACTTCAGTTTGGTTCCAAATTCATTGGGCTTCGGTTACGTCCGGGGGAGGAGCGCGGAAGAGGAGAGCGGCATTGATGCCGCCGAATCCGAAGGAGTTGGAGATGGCATAGCGGACGGGGCGGGAGTCGCCGTTGCCGTTGATGTAGGGGAGGTCGCACCCCGGGTCGGGGGTCTCCAGGTTCAGAGTGGGCGGGATCCAGCCTCGATGCATGGCGAGCGATGTGATCACAGCCTCGATCGCCCCTGTAGCGCCGAGGGAATGGGCGTGGTAGCCCTTCGTGCCGCTGATGGCGAGGGACTCGGCGTGGTCGCCGAAGACGTCTCGGATGATGCGGCTCTCGGTCGAGTCGTTGAGAGGGGTCGAGGAGGCGTGGGCATTCACATAGTCGACCTGGTCCGGCGCGACGCCGGCGGTGTGCAAGGCGAGGCGCATGGCTCGAGCCGCCTGACGGCCATCCGGGCGCGGCGCCGTCATATGGAAGGCGTCATTGGTGGTGCCGTAGCCACACAGTTCGGCGTAGATCCTGGCACCACGTGTTCGAGCGTGTTCGAGGTCCTCCAGGACGAGGATGGCGGCGCCTTCTCCCATCACGAACCCGTCGCGATCGACGTCGAAGGGTCGCGACGCGCGTTCCGGGTCGTCATTGCGGGTGGACATGGCACGGAGGATCGCGAAGGCACCGTAGCTGAGGGGAGAGAGGGGGGCTTCGACGCCGCCTGCGAGGGCGATGTCGGCTGCGCCATCGCGCACCAGTCGCCAGGCCTCGCCGAGCGCGATCGCACCCGAAGCACAGCTCATGGAGTTCGTGGCGTTCGCGCCGGTGAAGCCGAACTCGATCGCGATGTTGCAGGAAGCGGAGCCGCCGAAGACGGAGAGGGCGAGGAACGGGCTGACCGCCCGGGGGCCCTGGGTGAGGTAGCGGTGGTACTGGTCTTCGGCGAGCGCCACGCCGCCGAGTGCCGACCCGACCTGGACGGCGGCCCGGTCCTGGTCCAGCGAGCTCGGATCCAACCCGGCGTCGTCCAGGGCCATTCGGGCGCACGCAACCGAGAACTGGGCGAACCGGTCCATCCGCTTGGCCCGGGAGCGCTCGACGTAGTCGTGGACATCGAACTCGTCGACCTGCGCGGCAATATGACTTCGGAACGGGCTCGGATCGAAGCGACTGATCCGGCGCACCGCCGATTTGCGCCGCTGCAGGCCATCCCACAGCCCATCGACCTCATTGCCGATCGGGGTGATGCAACCGAGTCCCGAAACGGCGACCCTCCGCGGTCTTGATCCGGCCACCCCTTCCACGTCGTTCTCCCGGCTCATCGCGCCACCTTTCCCCCCTCTGTATGGAGCGCCTCAGCTTTGGCGCGAACGCCGGCGAGCGTGCAGCTTGCCACGTGGTGGATGAAAATCGGACCGATGATGAGATCCGCGATGAGCTTCCGGATCGCGCCCGGGAGCGGCCAGCGAGGACCTTCAGCCCAGTCGTGGACGATCCGTACCCGCGTCCCGCCTGCATCGAGTGGCTCGAACGACCAGACGACCTCCATACCGGCGGTGATTCCGTCGATGTGCTTGTAGATCACCGCCGTGGCCTCGTCCACGCGCATCTCGGAGACCCACCAGACTGGATAGCGGAGTGGGCCGAAGTCGCGCCTGGCGGCCATCTCGACCCTACCCGTTCCGAAGCCGTCCTTACGATGGAAGCGGACCCATCGATAGTGCGGGAGGATATCGGGCCAATTCTCCACGTCCGCTGCAGCCTGGAAGCACGGCATCGCGGGAGCACTCATCACAATGTCGTCGACGGTGTACATCGGCGCTCCTGGTTTGGCCAGATTCCGGCCGGCTAGAAACGACGCAAGAGGACAGTCCGTTCCCATACACGTTCCCGTCAGTCTTCGCGTCGGGAACGTGTACGGGAACGGGAACGGCTACCCGGTCTACCCAACCCAACAAACCACCATATCAGCGATGGATGAAATCGGTCTCAGGTCCGAGTCCGCGGATGAACTGGGCGATCAGTCGAGCGCAGGAGTCGAGGTCCTCGAGCGAGACGACTTCACTGGGGCTGTGCATGTAGCGGTTCGGAACCGATACCACGCCGGTTGCGACACCGTTGCGGGACAGGTGGATCGCGTCGGCGTCGGTCGACGTGCCGCGGGGCGCAGCTTGGATCGTATAGCGGATTCCCGCTGCGTCAGCACCTTCGGCCAGTCGGTCGAAAACCAGAGGGTGAGCGGCCGAGCCCCTTGTCAACACAGGCCCGCTGCCGAGCTTGTGATCGCCCGTCTTTCTCTTTTCCACCTGGGGTGAGTCGGTGGCGAAGGTCACGTCCACGACGATGGCGACCTGCGGATCGAAGTAGTACGCGCTGGTTCGCGCGCCCCCGCCCTGATAGGCGATTTCCTCCTGAGTCGTTGCCACCGCCGCGACCTCCGCAGCGAGGCCATCGGGATTCTCGGCGAGCAATCGCACGGCCTCGAGCACGATGTACGCCCCGATGCGATTATCGATGGCGCGCGACGCGATCAGCTTGTCACCCAGGTGCACCATTTTCGCGTCGATGACGCCTCCATCGCCTACCCGCACCCCCATCTCGAGCGCCTGGTCTCGATCTGCCGCGCCGATGTCGATCCAGAGGTCGCTGATCTTCGAGACCTTTTCTCGCTCGTCCTGTTTCATCAGATGGATCGGCTGCTTGCCGATGACTCCTACGACCTGGCCCAAACGACCCAGGATTCGTATCCGCTGACCCACGAGGACCTGCGAGTCCCAACCGCCGATTCCGTCGATGTAGAGGTAGCCTTCGTCATCGATGTACGTCACGATGACGCCGATCTCGTCGACGTGACCGGCGAGCATCACCCGAGGCGACCCGCCGGGGTTGAGGATTGCCAGGGAGTTACCGCTGACGTCGACGTCCACGCGATGTGCGAAGGTCTCCGCTTCGGTCCGCCAGACGCGTGCAGCCTCGATTTCGAAGCCGCTTGGCCCCGGCGCA
>WHSP01000011.1 GCA_009380025.1 Gemmatimonas sp.
AAGGAGAGGGGAAGAGCCTCGCTGGACACAGCCGGCCCTTCAGGCGCGGTGGGTTTGATCGAAGTCGAATTCCGGGATGGGGTCGGGTTCGGTAGGATCGAAGGTGGGCGTCTGGTCGAGGTCGAGGAAGGGGTCGACGTCGAGGGCCGGGTTCTCGGAAGGCGGGGTGTGAGGAAGGTTGAGGTGGCGGAGGATGCTGGTCGTGGTGAAGGGATCGGTGAGGAAGGCGAGGATCCTCATCTCGGCGCCCACTCGGGGCAGATCAGAGGGAAGACGTGGTAGATGCGAGCGAGCAGGCGGGCCCATTGGGAGCGCGAGGCGCGTCGGGTCCCGTGGCCACGAAAGCGCGAAGAGGAACGGCCGGTCAAAGCCAACGCTGGCGTCCCGCAGCCGCCGCACTCGAGTACGACCGCGACGTACGTCGCGGCGGCCGGCGAGCGGGCTCCGCCTCACTCGCCGTCGCCCGCGTACGGCTCAGTCCTCGATGAGGTCGCCAAACTTCTGAAGGTACAGCGGCCAGCCGCTCTCCGACGCGACGCCGTCGCGCAGCGCCTCCCAACTTTCGCCGTGGCGATCGAGGTTACGGTGCTCCAGCTCCACACGCGTCCGTTCAGGCGATTCAGAGGTAAAGCGGATTTCGACCTCGCTGGTTCGCTCGAGGTCTGTCTCGACCTGCCACCGCGGATTGATGTCCCAGCTGATCACGACCCGATGGGGCGGCTCGTAGGCGAGTACTCGCGCCCAACGGCACTCGCGCCCATCCACGCCGCGGTCATACACATGACCGCCCACCCGCGGCTCGAAAACCGTTTCGGCGATGTCGACGCCCAGCATGTTGTGCTCGCGTGGTTTGATGCGATCGAACTGCTCCGTGAAGACTCGGAACGCCCGCTGGATGGGCGCCGCGACGACGATCTGCGTCCGTACGGACGTTTCCTGTGTCTCTATGGTCATGGAGGACTCCTGGGTTGGATGTTCGACAACCTCTTTGTAGGTCGTCAGGGCTTTACTCCAAAAGCGGTCGAGCTGGGCGCGAAGGGCGTCCACCCCAACCGGGTCGACGTGGTAGATGCGCCGATTGCCGGCGGGTTGGTCGACCACCAATCCCGCGTCCTTCAGCACCTTTAGATGCTGCGAAACTGCCGGACGACTGATCGGAAACTCGGCAGCGAGCTCACCGACTGCTCGCGGACGCTCGACGAGGCGTTCGAAGATCGCGCGCCTCATCGGGTCCCCCAGAGCAGTCCACATCGACTCAGTAATCATCTGCTTACGGTAAGTTATTACTTACGTACCCCGCCGTCAAGGACGCCATGTCTCGAGCTGGCTTGTGTTGTCCAGTCGAGCGCTCGCTCCTGAGCGCTTCCTCAAGGGGGTGCTCCCGTCGCTCAACCGGCGACGGGTGACCTGGCCGAATGGGATCGAGCGGCCGAAGAGGGTGCGCTACACTGGAGGCAGGTCCGCGCGGACGTGTTGGCCATCGTCCCGTCGGCGCCCGCGCGGGAGCGGCTATCCTCCTCGACCGGATCGAGGATGCCGATGCCGGTCACCACTGACCCGTTCCCCTCCGAGCGACGCGATTGATCGGGTCGGCGGTTTGGTCGGCGAAGGGCTCGATTGACTCCTATCTCCGCCTTCCTTACGGTCCCCGAAGCATCGAATCCCGGCCGCAAGGACATTTGGATTCTATCGCTTCCCTGGCATCCGTGGGCAAATGACGATCGAGGTTCGACCGGCGACCACCGACCGCGACCTCCGGGTGATCATCGAGATCTTCAGCGATACCTGGCCTGCCAGGCGTCTCCGGCGCTCCGAACAGAGGATCAATCGGCATGCTTCACCGCATGCAGCCGTCTAGACGCTCATCAACTCGCGGAAGGCTCGCGCGCGGCGGCGTGAAAGTGTCACCTCCTGTCCGTTTTCAAGTTCGGCCATGAGCCGGCCGCCGAACCACGGGTGAATGCCACAGACGGCCTTTAGATTGATGATTTGGCTGCGGTTCGCGCGGAAGAATACGCGCTCGTCCAGCCGGGCTTCGAGCTGGTTGAGAGATCGGTTGATCAGCGGCTTCTCTTTGCCGAAAAAGACTCGCGTGTAGTTGCCCTCTGATTCGAAGAGACGGATGGTGCCCAGCTCGACCAGCCACGACCGCTCCCCTTCGGTCACGAAGACGCGGTCGTGCGGCGACAACGGTGCGTTGGCGTGATCGGGACTAGACTCTCCCGGCAGCGAACTGGCCGACCCGGCGCGCCACGCGGCCATGAGACGCTCAACGGTGCCCGCTAGTCGCTTCGGGTCGATTGGCTTGACCAGGTAGTCCAAGGCACTGACCTCGAACGCACGCAGTGCGTATTCGTCGTACGCCGTGGTGAAGACGACCAGCGGAACGGCCTCGAGGGACGCGAGCAGCTCGAAGCCGCTCTCCCCCGGCATCTGCACGTCCAGGAACAGCAGGTCCGGCTCCAGGTCATCGATCGCCCTCCGTGCTTCTGTCGCATTCTGTGCCTCACCCACGATCTCGACCTCAGGGTGCTGGCTAAGGAGACGGCGGAGCTCGCTGCGCGCCAGGCGCTCGTCCTCGATGATCAGGGCTCTCAATGTACGATCGAGGGCGGGTGTGACACGGTGTGCGCTGGCTGCCGGGTCCCGATCGGAACCACGACATCGCACGCTACTTCACTCGGTTCCAGCTGACGGAGCTGGAACGACACCCCTTCGCCGAACATCAGTCGCAGCCGCTCCAGCGAGTTGGTCAGGCCGATGCCTCTTCTCCCCGGCTCGTCTCCGAGTGTGCCAGTGTTCGTCACCCGGATGTGCAGATCCTGCGATGATCTCTGGACGTCGACACGGACGCTCCCGCCTTTTGGAAGTCGCGCGATCCCGTGCTTGATCGCGTTCTCGACCAGATTCTGGATCAGCATCGGGGGAACGGCGACGTCCAGTGACTGCAGGTCGGAGTCGATCTCATACCGGAGTCGGCTCTCGAAGCGGAGGGACTCCAGTTCCAGGTAGTGCTTCGTGGCTTCCAGTTCTTCTTCAAGAGTAGTGGTTCGGGCGCGGCTCAGTTGCAGGGTATGGCGAAGCAGCGCGGCCAGCCTGGTGACCGCTTCTTGCGCACGCGAGGGATTCTCCGTGATCAATCCGCGTAGGCTGTTGAGGCTGTTGAAGAGGAAATGCGGGTTGAGCTGCGCGCGCAGGGCTTTCAACTCCGTTTCACGCATCCCCAATTCGAGACGCAGTTTCTCCGCCTCGGCCAGGTGAACGCGGCGTAGGTTGTGATAGCCGAGGTACAACAGGATCCATCCCAGCACGAAGATGAGGTGGATCGAGAAGATCGTCGTCAGCGGACCGGTCCGCTCCGCCGCCGTGATGGTCAGGAGGAGCAGTGGCAGGAGGATCAGGACCATTACACCTGTGACAATCACTGCGGCAAACACGACCCGCGGGGCGAGCCGGCGGAGAGGAAGCCAAAGCCAACCACGGCGTAGCATGAATCTCCGCAACTGATCCGTCAGGAACAGGCCGATGGCAATACCCGTCGCTGTCCGCAGCGCCACCGTCCACCGCATGCCGCCGTACAGACTTGGGATGCCAGCCGCGAGTAGGCCGTAAAACGACCAACCTGCAATCTGACACTTCCAGTACAGGCTCATGGTCCCCCAGTTGAGAGTTCCGCGAGGGCATCAATTCGACTCCAGCCGGTTCCATCACTTTGCGCGTGCCATTTGAGACCCAACGCGTCGGAGGGCGGGTTGGCACGGCATGCGCCGGGGGTCCGATCAGCCACGACGCATGAAGTAGGTCTCGACGGCCAATACGGGGCCGGTTCCTGTCACCACAAAACCGAATCGTCGATAGAATTCGACGTTCTCCGGGCGATCAGTCTCCAGGTACCCGACCATTCCGATCCGATCGAGTTCCGCGCAGTACTTCTCCATGAGCGTGCTACCGACACGCCGGCCCTGAGCCTCGGGCTCGACCCCAATTGGACCCAAGTGAGAATGAGGCTCCCTCGGGTCGTGCCTGGACCAGGTTGATACCCAGGAAATCACTCTGAGGGCCGAACCCAATCCAAGTCCGGACACCATTCTCGGCATCATCCGGAGCTTCTCGAGTGCCGAGAACTGGCAGGAGGGAGACCGAACCCAGTGCACCACTCCGAGGATACGCGAGCCATCCGTCGCCACGAGCTGTCTGCCCTTCATAGCCGCCAGTCCGATTCGGAAGAACTCCTCGTTCGATTCTAGGTTCGACGGGCCAAACGCGGCCACGTGGACGGGATTGGTAACGAAGGCCCGCGCGAGGACCCCGATCGCGGTCTCGGTCTGCTCGGTGGGCAACGGGGTGATCGTGATCTGCGACATGTTGCTCTCCCCCTCTACAGCCGGCTGCGACGCGCTGGACGTCGCCGCCGGGATTCAGTGTCCAGTGTGCCTCGCAAGTGCGTCGAGGATCACCGACCAACCCTTCCGGTGCAGCTCGTTCCCCGTCCTCCTCCAGCGTAAAGCAGGGTCGATCGCCGCTCGAACCGACGCCGAGAAGCAAATAGGGTACGTCGTTCAGCGCCACCCACTCCGGTTGCGAGACGAAGGACGCATCGGAGTCCTTCCCGGCTTGCGCATCGGCAGCTGATCGCGGTGGCCACGAGCAACGGCCTCGCTCTGGCTGCATGGCCGCGGCTGGTGCGATTTCGTACTCCATGTTCGAGAGGCTCCGCAAAGTTGATCCGCGATTCGGCGACACGAAAGCTAGCCTAGCTAGTGCTTGGACTCGTTGCCCGCTACGCGATCATCGGGGTGCGCGTTATGGCTGCCGCAGTCGCGCAGAGTTCACCTACGCTCGAGGAAGCGGCTGCCGTCGTGGGCGGCGGACCTGTCCGGACGTTACGGAGAATCGTCCTACCGATGCATGCGCGAGAAATCCTCGCTGCTTGGATGCTGACCCTGGTGTTCTGTCTGCGGGACCTGGATACGGTCGTTCTCTTCTATCCTCCCGGACTCGAGCCGCTCACCGTGCGGATCTTGACGTTGGAGGCGAACGGGCCGCCGTCTGTAATTGCAGGACTGGCGATCGCACAGATTGGGGTGACAGCCCTGTTGCTCGTCGCAACGGCCGCTACGACGCGGATCCGTCGCAAGCATCCGGCATGACGCCGGCAATCTCCCTCGAGCAGGTTGGCCTCCGCTATGGGGGCATCGATGTACTCAGCGGACTGTCGTTGTCGGTAGCGGCCGGCGAAGCCGTTACCTTGGTGGGTCCGTCAGGCAGTGGGAAGAGCAGCCATCCGGGTTGCCCTCGGCCTCGTCGCCCCCCACCAGGGCATCGTTCGGATCGGTTCCGAGATCGCGAGCGAGCCCGGACGGATCCTCCATCCCACCTGAGAATCGCGACCTGTCCGTTGTGTTCCAGGAACTGGCGCTCTGGCCGCACCTCACGGTGGAGCACAACCTGGGCTTTGGGCTCGAGGCGAAAGGTGTACCACGCGCGGTGCGGCGCAGCCAGGTCAATGACATGCTCCAGCAGGTGGGCCTTGATGATAAAGCCAGACGGTACCCAGGTCAGCTCTCAGGGGGCGAACGCCAACGCGTCGCGATTGCCCGTGCACTGGTGCTGCGCCCGCGCGCCGTGCTGCTCGACGAACCGCTGACCAATCTCGACGTCGTGCTGCGCCGCGATCTCTTTGCTGTGCTTCACGAGCTCCTCACTGACACAGGATCGGCCGCTCTTTACGTCACGCATGATCTGGATGAACGCTCGCCGGGTTCGGGACAACCGCGGCGCCGACCCGGGCAAGACGCTCGAACGCTACCGCGATGTGGCCGGGCGAAGGACCGCACCCTCCGGTCACCACTGGGCCTGGTTGGGCGAGATCGTCATCCACGGCGAGGACATCCGCCGGTCGCTCGGACTGCCCAGCCCTACCAGGCCGGAGACCGCGGCCATCGTCGCCGAACAGTTCGCCCGCCGGGACTTCACCGTGCCCAGCCGGACGGCCACCCAAGGTCTCCGGTTGCGGGCCACCGATTCCGATTTTGTCTCCGGCGACGGCCCAGAGGCCAGCGGCCCGACACTGTCGCTACTGATGGCGATGGCCGGGCGGAGCAGCCACCTCGACGACCTCTGCGGCGAGGGTGTCGCAAGACTTGGTGCGACTACCAACCACCGGTGAGGCGTGGTGAGCGGGTGTACCCGGAACCTACGGCCGAGTATCCAGGTGCCGGGGGGATCGTGACGAACATGTGAGAGTGCGGCGACCCGTGGGTCCGGAGCTGGCGACGCTCGTTGCCAGCGCAGGGTTTGCCGGGGAGTTCTGGGTACCCCCCGTTGCAGGAGTATCAGGGCCGACCGGCGTGCGGCACGTCGACGCGGTGGGTGAGCACGATGCCGTCCGAAGCGCCCTGGCGGCCGTAGTTGTTGGCGACGATGTAGAGGGTGCGGCCGTCGTTTCCGCCGAGCATGCAGGCGAAGCAGCCCCGGTCGGCCTCGACGACGTCCAGCACCGTGCCGCCGGCGGCCACGCGCACGCAGCGCTGACTGGGAACGCTGGCGTACCAGATAGCCCCTTCGGCGTCCGCGCAGATGCCATCGGGCGCCGATCCGGGGCCGAGGTCTGCCCAGATCCGCCGGTCGGCCAGTTCGCCGGACTCGGTGATGGTCCAGGCTGTCAGCCGGTCGGCATGGGATTCGGCGACCACGAGCGTGTCGTCGCCGAGGATCGCCATCCCGTTGGGGAACCAGACGTCGTCGGCCACCTCCCGGCCGCTTCCATCGGGGTCGACGACGGCCACGATGCCGGGCTTGGATTCCTCCCATGGCATCGACCCGGGCATGTTGACCCAGGTCCGTCCCGCTGCATCCACCACGATCTCGTTGAACGGCTGCCCTGCCGCGCCGTACGGCGACAGGTCGGCTCCCGCCCGGACGCCGTCGGGTGTCGTGGCCACCAGCCGGCCGTCGGGCAGCCAGTCGATCGAGAACGGCAAGCCGTCCACCCGGGCGGCCACTTCTCGGTTGCCGGCAGCGTCGAAGACCAGCACTTCGCCGGCCATCCAGTCGCACATCCAGAACTGTCCGTCGTGCCAGCGCGGGGACTCTCCCATTTGGATCCCCGTCGCGAAGAGCTCAGTCATGACTATGCCCACCTGTCAGGTCTTGCACCGGTTGGGGGTAGGTGACGCCGTAGCGAATGTGCGTGACGCCGGCGCCTTCCACGACCTGCAGCTGGGTGAGTTCGATGCCGCGGCGTTTGATGCCGTCGAGGTAGCGGATGCCGTCGTGAAGGAGGACGGGGACGAGGTCGATCCTGATCTCTTCGAGGACGCCGAGGTCGAGGCATTGCCGGATGATGTCGGCCGCGGCGACGTTGATGTCTCCGTCGCCGGCGATCTCTCGTGCCAGGCGCAGCGCTTCTTCGAGGTTGTCGACGAAGGTGATCGGGGCGTCCGGAACCGGCGGCCATCCTTCGGGCGGCGGGCGGTGGGTGACCACGATGGTCGGTGAGTTGCCGGGCGGTCTGCCGCCCCACCCTTGGGCGTCGTCGAAGATGCCCCGGCCGGCAATGAACGCGCCCTCGGTGTCATTTTGATGCCAGTAGTCCGCGCTGGCCTGCGACATGTGGAACGTCAGCCCGTAGCCGGCGAGTGGCACCTCGACATCGCCGCTGTCGTACCAGTCGAACAGGTGCCCGACCTTGCCCTCGGCATTGGCGATGAACCCGTCGAGGGAGACGGTGTGGCTTGCGAACACGGTGCCCATCACTGCCACCCAGCCTTGTTCGGGGTGCCAGGCACCTGCGTGCCTGGACCGGTGAGGTGTCTCGTTGCTGTGGTCATGCTCCTCCCTTTCTGGTGAGACTTCGAATATCAAAGCACACTTTGATCTTTGAAGTCAACAGGGTATAGTGGGGGCATGCGTGATCGTCGATATGGCCAGTTCTGCGGGCTCGCCCGTGCCGCGGAGGTGCTCGGACAACGCTGGACGCTGCTCATCCTTCGCGACCTCCTGGTCGGGCCGCGCCGCTTCTCGGACCTGGAAGCCGGGCTGCCAGGAATACCCACCAGCGTGCTCGCCACCCGGCTCAAGGAGCTGGAGCGGGACGGGCTCATCGAACGCAGCCTGCGCACCGGCTCTGATCGCTCGGTCGTCTACCAGGTGACCGAACGAGGCCAAGAACTCAGGCCAGCGCTGGAAGCTCTGTCGCGCTGGGGCGCCGCCACGATGACGACACCCCACGAAGGGGAGGTGATCACACAGGCATCCCTGGTAAGTGCGCTGCGTGCCGCGGCACGGGACCACGCCAACAGGCCGTCGGCCCGCGCCGTCTATCAGATCGAGGCAGCTGACGCGGTCGCGCACGCCACCGTGGACGAGCACGACATCACCGTCGAACCGGGACCGCACCCAAAGCCAGACCTCACCATTGTCGCCGGACCCAGGTACCGGGACCTGCTGGCCGGAACAATCGCCCCGGCCGACGCCGTGGCGACCGGCGCCGCCGAACTTCACGGCAACTCAGCGCGCCTGGACGACTTCACCCGCACCTTCCAGGTTCCCTACAGCCCGACCCTCACCGACCCACCAGCAGGCGTTGCCGCCTCGCCTGGAACCAATCAAGGAGACCGATCATGAGCGATGAGACTTCAACCACCGACCAGCCTGCGCTGTGGCGGCGCTGGCCGATCCTGGCCGGCGCTGCCATCGCGCCGGTCATGCTGGCGCTCGGCCTCATCGAAGAGCTCGCCAAGGGCCTGGTCGTAGCCGCCGTCATCTACATCATCTGGGGGCGTTCCGCCACCGGCCCGGCCATGCGCGCTGGTATATCCCGCAGTTCGCCGGACTGGTCCTGTTCGGCGCGCTCAACATCCTGGCCCTGTCCATAGACGAACCGGCACTGCGATCTCTGCTCGCCGCCGGCTGGCTCGCACACGCAGCCTGGGACGCCGTCCACCATCACGCGAACCGGATCGTGCCCCGCTAGTACGCGAACGTATGCATCGGCCTCGACATCACCCTCGCCGCCATCCTCATCGCCGGGCACTCCGCAGCCGCTCGGCTAATGGGGTCTCGACGATCAGGACCCTGACGGGTGTGGAGTAGCTGGCATATCGCTGTCGCTGCTTCGCCAGATCGCCCGCAATGTCGCGCCGACTGCGCATGCCGGTTACTCGTGGTGGTGATGGGCATGTCGTCCAACGATCAGGAAGACGCTGCCATATCGGACTGTGGCGAACGGGACCACCGGAACGCGACCGCGAGGAACAGGCGTCTGCAGGGCACCGACGAGATCATCCAGCCTGCGCGGATCGACGTCGACTGCATAGTGACCCGACAGAATCCGCTCGTCGTCTCGCATCTCACGCAGACGCAACGTGCTGTGCAGATAATCCCGGGCGCTCGACGTAGGGATGCCCGCGGCTGGCACAGCACCCGAGACAACCGGCGCCTCATAGATGAAGTCTCCAACCAGCACGAAGCCGTGGTCACGGTCGAGCAGCCCCACAGAATCCGAGGTATGCCCCGGAAGGCCCAGCAGTTCAACGTGCCGCCCACCGAGATCAACGGTATCGCCGACGCGCCACCACTCATCTACCGGGAAGTCGCGCGGCCGAAGGGCGAGACGAGCAGATAGCGGGGGATGCACCTCATCGTCGGCCTGCATGACGCGCGTGACGGGAAGGTCCACCAGTGCTATTCGTGCATGACGATCACGCCTCAGACGGGCGTGGTTGCCGATGTGGTCGTAATGAGTGTGCGAGCACAGCACCGTGACGGGCAGGTCGGTGAGGGAAGCGACGACCGGGCCAATATCGCGGCGGCCTGACCCCGAGTCGAAGAGCAGCGCCCGCTCCGTGCCAAGAAGCAAGTACTGGTTGTTGCGCTGCCAGTACCGATGCTCACGGATGACCCACGTCGATGCGTCGAGACGCTCGACCGCGAACCATCCGGACATCCTTCCCTCCCATCATCACAACAGTTGTTATGCTAGGTGCCATGCCACGTGACGCGCAAGCCTCAGATCGCCGAGAGCAGATCGCCAGCGCGCTCTGGCGGGGTAGTCGCCCGCGAGGGCAATGCCGCACGCCAGCATGCGGGCGATCGCTCGCGAGGCCGGCTGTACGACCGGAGTGCTGACCCATCACTTCGCCAGCAAGAAAGACCTGGTCGAGTACGCCTCCACCTGGCTGATCGCACAGATAACCAACCGCGTCTCGCGCGCGGCACAGGACGATCTGGCCGCAGGCATCGCCGAACTACTACCGCTCGACGAAGCTCGACGCGACGAAGCACGGCTGTGGATCACTGTCTTCAGCTGGTCGGCCACGGACGACTACCTGGCGGGCGAATTGGTGAAGGGACACCGTACGATCCGGCGTCACCTTGGCAAGATCGTGGAAGAGTCGCTCCCCACCGTCCCCAGCGACCAGGCGCACTTCCTCGCCGTTCAGATCCTCGCCGTCGTCGATGGCCTCACCCTCGCAGCCCTGACCAACCCCGAGGACTACCCACCCGCCAAGCAACGTGGCGTGCTCGAAGCGACCATCGTCGCGCTGACCGCACTCGTTGACTCCTCATGACGCACTGGCCGAGGAACCCGGTGCCGTCTGTCACGCGGTACCGACATCCGTGCCGGTTTCCAGGGCGCGCGACAGGACGCGCCCGCCTGTGGCCCGCGTTCCCTCGCAGACGGGACGCACGACAGCCCGTAAGAAATCCGCGAAGGCCGTGTCCGATCGGGGTGGCACCGTTCGTAGCAGAAGTGAGGCCGCTCGCCAGGGGTGGCACCACGGTAAGGAGCAAGGAACGTGAAGCTAACAACCATGACTCAGATCACCGTCGACGGGGTGATGCAGGGCAACGGCGGCGCGTCGGATGATGACTCCAGGAACGGGTTCGAGCGCGGCGGGTGGGCATTCGGCCAAGGCGACGACGAGACCCGGGAGTTCATCGCGGAGACGTACCAGCGTGCGGAGGCCTTCCTATTCGGCAGGCGCACCTTCGAGTTGTTCGCCGGCTCCTGGGGAACGATTGGGCAGATGCGCTCTCACCCGATCGGCGTGGCTCTGAAACCACGCTCTTAAGCCCGGATCCACCGGGCTTAGGCGCGTCGGGCGCAGAGGGACACGACCTCATGCAGCTGCGGGTGGCCACGGCGGCGTTCCACGACGTCGACAACGCGCTCCGCACGGGTTGGAGCGACGAGTCGATGTGCATGGACTACCCTGACGGCTACGCCGACGAGGCTCCCGGGACGATGGGCCAGCACTTCTTCAATGTGAACTACATCCTCGACGGAGGGCACCTCGATCCGGCGCAGCCGGCGCCGCTCCTCTACGACGGCCTTCTCTGCCGGTCTATGACTCGGTGGAGAACGGTCTTACGCCGGTGGTCCCATCTGCACGGTAGATCGCGATCGCTCCGATGGCTGTGCCCAAGCCGTCGCTCAACACCAACAGCCGGCCCGGAAACTCACGGATCCGACCGTCCGCGCACAGCACTGGAAGGTCGGCTGTCATGTCCTTGATCTGCGGATCCGCCATCGCTCGGTGGAACCCAGCCCAGTGTGCTTCGCGAAGGTGTTCGGGGACGATCAAGTCAACAGGACGTCCGACAGCCGACGCGGAGTCGTGCCCAAACATCTGCGCCGCGCCCTCGGTCCACGAGGTGATGACTCCGTCGGTGTTCACGACGATGACAGCGTGCGTTTCCACCGGTCCATCCAAGCGCAACTTGTGTGATTGAGTCATTCGCCGGTCAGATGAGGGATCGGGCGCTGGTCGGGCACACCGGCTCGATGCCTGGCTTCCAGGCCTCTTGGAGTGCTCGGGTTTCGGGAGTGTCCGGCTTCCAGGGCTTCAGCCAATCCCCGTGCTTGGCGAGTAACTCGAGGGCGAGCTCCGAGTCCTTGGGGTCATCCTTGGGTCCAGCGGGTGCGAAGGTCGCGGCGGGGTGAGTCTCAGGAGGTCTTGAGTCTCACTCCCTCCGGCAAGACGCCCGTTTCGCAGAATCGCCACAGATCGATCAGCAGCCGCCGGGCGACCCCCACGATGCCGATCCGTCTGAGCCGCTTACTCCCGCTGGCGTACCTCCGGGCGTACCACCGGGCCACCTCGCTTTGGGGCTGATTAGCGGAGCCAGAGCCAGGCCAGCTCGATCAGACTCGCGCGAAGCCGAGTCCTCCCCGTTTTGGAAATCCCCTGCTCCCGGTGACTCTCTCCACTGTCGTGAGGCACGCCCACCAGTCCCACCAAGGCCCCCACCTGCCGCCGATTCTGGAACGTGCGCCACCCGAAAATCTCCGTCGCCAGCCTCCAACTCATCGTCTCGCCCAGACTGCAAACCTCCTGGAGCTGTCGGGCCTTCTCGGCGACCGGTGTGTCCTGCTCCCTCAGCTCCTCGCGGCGCTTCTTCACTTCCTGCATCTGCTTCTCAATCACCTGCAGACGCTCCCACATGCGCAGCAGGCGAGCCCCGAGCTCGGATCCAATCTCCCCTCCATCCCACTTCCGTAGCTTGCTCAACTGCTTCGGAAGCTCTCGCACCCGGCTCAGCCGAATGCCCTGCGTCTTCAGCAGACCCCGAATGCCGTTCGTCGCCGCCGTCTTCTCGTCGCCCAGCCGCAGCAGCTCCCGATCATTCTGCCGCAGATCCTCCGCTTCCGGCGGCGGCACCCGCACGACGCTCCACACCTTGCGTTCCCCACTGCTATACCGGACCAGCTTCCTCGTCAGCGCCCCCAGGTCCAGCCGATCCGTCTTGGCCGTGCGCCGTCCCCGCTTGACTTCGATGCTCGCGCTATCCACCACCACATTCTCGATCCCCCGCTCCTCCAGCGCACGGTGCAGCCAGAACCCCTCCATCCCCGCTTCGTAACAGCTCACCACCCGCGTCTGCTCCGCAAGCCCAAAGCGTCAGCCGATAGTACTTCGCCCGCCGGTTGTTCTCCGACAGCCCCCACTCGGCTTCGATCCACCTCCGATCCTCGAGCCGGTGCAACGCCGGATACAGAGTCCCCTCCTCGATCTGCAATTCCTCCCCCCGAGGTATCGAAGATCCACCGCGCCACCGCGTACCCGTGCATCTCGCCCCACGACAGCGTCTTGAGGATCAAGAAGTCGAGCGTTCCCTGCACCGAGTCCCCGATATTCCTTGGCATTTGCTGGTCTTCCCCCTGGTTCCCCTGGTTTCACTAGGGAGGATATTCGTTCACCCCTTTCTTGACAAGGGGTGGAGCCGCCGCTCCACGTATAGCGGACGCGCAACTCGGTGTACTACTTTGCGGCGCCATGAGCGAACAGGAAAGGCGGCGGATCGCGTTTACGGTGCAATACGACGGGGGGCCGTACCATGGCTGGCAGCTCCAGCGCGAGCATCGGTCGGTGCAAGGAGAGTTGGAGGGAGTGCTGACGAAGGTCTTCGCGGGGCCAGCGAGGGTACTGGGATCGGGTAGAACGGACCGCGGGGTTCACGCGACGGGTCAAGTAGCCGCGGTAGACGCGCCGGTCCGCTGGACAGCGGCGGAGTTGCGACGGGCAATGAACGCGTTGTTACCCCAGGAGGTCTGGATCGCACGGGCGGAGGAGGTAGACGCGAAGTTCCACCCGCGGTACGGCGCGGTCTCTCGTTCGTATGCGTATCGAATTGGCGTCCTGGAGACGGCTAGTTCCCCGTTCCATCGTCGTTGGTGCTGGCCAGTGGGCAAGGAAGTAGACGAGGAGAAGCTCAGGGGAGAAGCCGCATCGGTCGTCGGGGAGCATTCGTTCGCGGCATTCGCCAAGGCGGGACAGGAAAAGCGAGGGGATCGCTGTGTCGTGACGGAGGCGGAGTGGCAGCGCTGGGGCGATCTGGGAATCGAGTTCAGCATCACCGCCAATCGCTTTCTCCATCACATGGTCCGCTACTTGGTGGGCACGATGGTGGAGATCGGATTGGGTCGCCGCCCGGAGGGCGATACGGGCCGGCTGCTGGAGGCTGAGCTCGGGCTCACAACGTCGCCGCCCGCCCCACCGGAGGGACTGTTTCTCACGGGGGTTCGCTACCCGGAGGGCACGTATCCGACGGGCGACGGAGGGGGCGGACGGTTGAAGGCAATCCAGCTATGACTAGTTGTTGCGGCGCTGACCGGGTTGGAACGGCGACCGATGAAACATCACATCTTAACGATATTCGACGGGCTGGCGCCTCAATGGACTCAACGGCAGACCAGTACTCGAACCCGCTCACGGAGAGATACGCATCACGAGAGATGTCGTACATTTTCTCGGCGCGTAACAAATTCGGCACGTGGCGTCGGCTTTGGCTGGCGCTCGCCAACGCTGAACGGGAGCTGGGGCTGGACATCTCGGAGGAGGCATTACGGGCGCTCGGTGAGCACCTGGATGACGTCGACTTCGATCGGGCCGCGCAGCTCGAGAAGGAATTGCGGCACGATGTCATGGCGCACGTTCACCACCTGGGGGAGCAGGCGCCGGAGGCAAGGGGGATCATCCACCTGGGTGCGACGAGCGCCTACGTCGGAGACAATACGGATCTGATCCAGCATCGCGAGGCCCTGCTGCTCGTCCAACGCCGCCTGGTCGGCGTCATTACAACGCTCGCCGACTTCGCGCGTCGCTACCGGTCGCTTCCCACGCTTGGGTTTACCCACTTTCAGCCCGCACAGCCGACGACTGTCGGCAAGCGAGCGACCCTGTGGCTACAGGATCTGCTCCTGGACCTCGAAGAAGTGGAGTTTCGCCTCGCGACGCTTCGCTTCCGCGGTGTTCGGGGAACCACCGGAACACAGGCTTCCTTCCTCGATCTGTTCGAGGGAGACCACGGGAAGGTGGAAGAGCTGAACCGGCAGGTAGCCGAACGCATGGGCTTCTCGGGGGTGTACGGCGTGACCGGCCAGACGTACACGCGGAAGGTCGACTACGGATGTCTGTCCACGCTTGCGGGAATCGCGCAATCGGCGTCGAAGATCGCACACGACGTCCGGCTGCTCTCGCATCTGAAGGAAGTGGAGGAGCCATTCGAGGAGCAGCAGATCGGCTCCTCTGCGATGCCGTACAAGCGGAACCCGATGCGGTCAGAGCGGATCACGGCGCTGTCGCGGCACGCGATCGCGCTGGTCATCGATCCGGCCTTCACCGCGGCGACCCAATGGTTCGAGCGCACGCTCGATGATTCCGCGAACAAGCGGATCGCCGTCCCCGAGGCGTACCTCACGATCGACTCCGTGCTCCTCATCCTCCACAACGTCGCATCGGGTCTGGTCGTCTACCCCGAGATGATCCGGCGGCGGTTGCTGGACGAGTTGCCTTTCATGGCGACCGAGAACCTGATGATGCGGAGTGTCAAACGGGGGGGCGACCGACAGGATCTCCACGAACGGATTCGGCGTCACGCACTCGCTGCCGGAGAACGAGTGAAGAAGGAAGGTCTGGATAACGATCTGCTCGATCGGGTCGCGGCCGACCCGGCTTTCGGCGTCACACGCGACGAGCTGGAGGAAGAGCTTCGGCCGGAGAAATACGTTGGACGGGCGCCGGAACAAGTAGACCAATTTCTGCTGGAGTGGGTGGAGCCGGCACTGGCGCGGCACGCGGACGATGTGGACCAAGCACCCCCCGAACTGCATGTCTGAGCGAGAATCGAAGCCGAGGGGACCGTACGACGAACTGCGAGCGGAACTCCGCGAGACGGATCTCTTCGCGTCGATCGGGGCGGTCCTGTCGTGGGATCAGGAAACCATGTTGCCGGACCGTGGCACGGGTCTGCGAGCGGAACAGCTCGCCCTGCTGAGCCAGGTCGTGCACGAGCGACGGACGTCGGAGCGGTTCGGTGCCCTGCTCGCCGAATCCGAAGCGGACGAGTCGCTGAGAGATGACGAGCTGGCTCGAGCGAACCTGCGTGAGATCCGGCGCTCGTACGACCAGGCGATCAAGCTCCCGAGCTCCCTGGTCCGCGAGATTGCAGAGACGACGACCCTCTCGATCCACGCGTGGCGCGGGGCGCGGGAGAAGAGCGACTTTTCGGCTTTCGCCCCCTGGCTCGAGAAGGTCGTGGGTCTCGACCGTGCGAAAGCGGAGTGCCTCGCGACTGAGGATGCGCCCGATCTCTATGACGCACTTCTCGACCAGTACGAGCCCGGAGCGGATACCGCCGAGCTGGTTGCGGTCTTCACCGATCTCAGGAAGCGGCTCGCCCCGCTGATCCATGATGTGACGGGTGCCGCGCGGCAGCGGAGCGATCGTGTTCACCGTATCGAGGTCCCGATCGAAGCCCAGAAGGCGTTCAACGCAAAGGTTGCTGCGCGGGTCGGATTCGACTTCGAGGCGGGGCGTCTCGACACCTCGACGCATCCTTTCTGTCAGGGAGTCGGGCCGGGCGACACCCGACTGACGACCCGCTACCGCGAGGACGGATTCTTCGACGCCCTCAGCTCCACCCTCCACGAAACTGGACACGGCCTCTACGAGCAGGGCCTGCCGAAAGATCGGTATCTCGGCGAGCCGTTGGGCGACCCGGTGAGCCTCGGGATCCACGAGAGCCAGTCGCGGCTCTGGGAGAACCTCGTCGGTCGATCACGCGAGTTCTGGAAGTGGGCGCTCCCGGAGGCTCAGCGGGAGTTCAGTCCGGCGCTCGACGACGTCGCCCTCGAGGAAGTGTACGGCGCGATGAACCTCGTGCAGCCGAACCTCATTCGTGTCGACAGCGACGAGGCCACCTACAACCTTCACATCATGCTCCGCTTCGACCTGGAGCGGGCGATGCTCTCCGGAGACCTGGCGGTAGCCGACCTGCCGGCAGCCTGGAACGATCGGATCAAGACGGACCTCGGCCTCGACGTGCCGGACGACCGTCGGGGATGTCTCCAGGATGTTCACTGGTCGATGGGGTCGATCGGATACTTCCCGACCTACACCCTGGGCAACCTCTACGCCGCACAGCTCTGGCTGCGCATCCAGTCCGACCTTCCGGATCTCCCCGATTCAATCGCCGCAGGCGATTTCACACCTCTACTCGCCTGGCTTCGGCGAGAGATCCACGTCCACGGGCGCCGATACACCGCACCCGAGCTGTGCGAACGGGCAACGGGCGCTCCGCTGAGCGCCGACGCGTTCATGAACTCCCTGGAGGGGAAGCTGCGGCCGTTGTACGCGGCGTAGCGTGGGTGTACGGCGATTCGGGCACGGTTCGCGCAGCTTGCCGCTCCACGCCGGGGCACGTTATTTTGCGGCCGCCGAGCCCCCCGACAGAATGGCGGCGATACGAGCCCAGACTTGAACGAAACAGTCGCGCGAACGGATCTACCCGTACCCCTCCTGCGCCGCGGGAAGGTGCGCGATATTTACGATCTGGGCGAGGCGCTGCTCATGGTCGCGAGCGACCGAGTGAGCGCGTTCGACGTCATCTTGCCCCAGCCGATCCCACGGAAGGGCGAGGTTCTCACCTTGATTTCCGCCTGGTGGTTCGCCCGCACGTCGGAGCTCGTCCCCAACCACCTCCTGTCGGTCGATCCCGAGTACATCACGGGCCGGTTCCCGGCGCTGGCACGCACCCGCGACATCTGGTCGCGGAGAGCGATGCTCGTCCGCAAACTCGATCCCTTCCCGGTCGAGTGTGTGGTCCGCGGCTACATCGCGGGATCGGCCTGGCAGGAGTACCGGAGCGCCGGCACATTGGCTGGGGAGGCCCTGCCGGAAGGGCTGGCCGAATCCGCGCGGCTGGAAGCGCCCCTATTCTCGCCCGCGACGAAAGCCGAGGAAGGACATGACGAGAACATCACGTTCGAGGGGACCTGTGCGATCGTCGGCAAGGCGGCCGCCGAGGAATTGCGGCGCGCCAGCATCCTCCTCTACGAGCGAGGTCGGGAGCTCGCGCTCTCCCGGGGGATCCTCATCGCCGACACGAAGTTCGAGTTCGGCCGCGACGAAGCGGGCGCCATTCGTGTGATGGACGAGATCCTGACGCCAGACTCCTCCCGTTTCTGGCCGGCGGACTCGTACATCGCCGGACGAACCCAGCCGTCCTTCGACAAGCAGCCCGTCCGCGACTACCTCGAGGGTCTGGTCCAGAATGGGGAGTGGGATCGGCAGCCGCCCGCACCCGACCTTCCGGACGAACAGGTGCTCGAGACCTCCCGGCGCTACCAGGAGGCCTTCGTACGGATTACCGGCGTTCCGCTGGACGAAGTCCCCCTCTCCACCTGGGGCGGAACGTGAGGCCAGGCCGACGACGACTCCAACGGGGTGTGGTCGTCGTGCCCAGCGCCTTCACGCTCGGCAATCTCTTTCTGGGCTTCTGGGCAATCGTCGCCGCGTCGCGCGGTCAGTTCGATACCGCCGCCTGGCTGATCGTCGTCGCGGCCGCCGTCGACATGGTGGATGGCCGCATCGCACGCTTCACCAGTACCGGCAGCGAGTTCGGGGCGCAACTGGATTCCCTGGTCGATGCGATCAGCTTCGGTGTCGCCCCCGCCATCATCTTCTACTACCTCTTCCTGATCGACGGCGTCTGGAGCTGGACCGTGGGGTTCATCTACGTCGCGGCCGTCATCATGCGCCTCGCTCGGTTCAACGTCGAGCAAGCCGGCTCCGCCAAGGCGAACTTCCACGGCCTTCCCTCGCCGACCGCGGGAATGACCGTCGCCACGTTCTATCCGTTCAGCCAAACCGATTTCTACCTGAACTATCTGTCGCAGCTCCCTTGGGAGACGCTGACAACGGGCCTGCTGCTCATGCTCTCGGCGCTGATGATGAGCCACGTGCTCTACCCAGTCGTACCGAGGTTCGATCTGCGGACGCTTCGCGGACGAAGTACCCTGGGCTTGGCCGTTGTTTCGACGTTCCTCGCCTTCACTATCCCCTCTCTCTTCTTCTTCCCGGCTTCGATCCTCTACATCACCTTCGGTCTTTTCCGTTCGGTGCTCTTCGGCTTCGCCGAGCGACTCCCGGACCGGGACCCGCTGATCGACGTGGACGAGACGGAAGAGAGCGAGCGGGAGCTCGACTACGAATCGATCGAGCCACTTCCGAGATTACGACGCACGTCACCCGAGGAGAGGACCTGATGTCATATCACGTGGAAGTTCGGGTCGTCCCGAGAGAAGGGATCCTCGACCCGCAGGGCAAGGCAGTCCATGGTGCCCTCTCGAACCTGGGGTTCGCCGGCGTGGCCGAGGTACACGTTGGACGGCTGATTCGCCTGGAGCTCGACGCCGACAGCAGCGAGGACGCGCAGCGCAGCGCCATCGCTATGTGTAGACAACTTCTCGCCAACCCCGTCACAGAGGACTTCGAGGTTCAGATCCTGCAGGGGGTGGGGGGCCCTGTATGAAGATCGGTGTCGTCACCTTCCCCGGATCGAACTGCGACTACGACTGCTACAAGGCGTCGCGGGACGTCCTCAGCGCGGATACCGTCTACCTCTGGCACGGAGACCACGACCTGGCGGACGTCGATGTCGTCTTCCTGCCTGGTGGCTTCAGCTACGGCGATTACCTCCGCGCCGGGGCGATCGCCAGCCTCAGTCCGATCATGCAGGAGGTCCGGGCCTTCGCCGAAGCGGGCGGCCCCGTCGTCGGGATCTGCAACGGCTTCCAGATTCTCTGCGAGGCCGGGATGTTGCCCGGAGCCCTCATCCGCAATCGCTCGCTGAAGTTCCGCTCCAAGCCCGTGCATCTCCGGGTCGAACGGAGCGTTCCTCCCTTCACTTCCGCCTATGCGGTCGGGCAGGTGTTGCGGTTCCCAATCGCTCACGGTGAGGGTTGCTATGTCGCCCCCGAGGATGAGCTCGATCGGCTGCAAGCGGAGGGCCTCGTGCTCTTCCGTTACTGCGATCCGGGAGCAGCCGTCACTGAGGCGGCGAACCCGAACGGCTCGGTACGCAACATCGCCGGCATCACGAACGCCCGCGGGAACGTCCTGGGGATGATGCCCCACCCGGAGCGGGCGGTCGATTCCCTACTCGGTTCGGTCGATGGGATTGGGGTGTTCCAGTCGGTCGCGGAGCACCTGGTAGGCACGTAATGGTCTCACGCGAAGACGCGAAGAGAAGGTAAGCCGCATCTGAAACACGTTGACGATTCGAGGTCGCCCCCCGTCGTCATGGCTGGGTTCCGAGATGACAAGCCGGCCACTAGCCGATGCTGTTCATCAACAGCCTTCTAAAGGATATCGAGGAGCGGAAATTGGCGGGTGAGGCACGACCCGGTGATCCGGAGATCACGCCAGAGCTGGTTGCTGAACACGGACTGTCAGAGGGTGAGTTCGAGCAGATCCTGGGGATCCTCGGCCGAACGCCGACGTTCACCGAGTTGGGTGTCTTCAGTGCGATGTGGTCGGAGCACTGTGGCTACAAGAACTCGAAGCCATTACTGCGAACGCTCCCCACCCAGGCGCCGTGGGTTCTCCAAGGGCCGGGTGAGAACGCCGGCGTGATCGATGTCGGGGACGGGCTCGCGGTCGCTTTCAAGATCGAATCGCACAACCACCCGTCGGCCGTCGAGCCGTACCAGGGCGCGGCCACCGGGGTGGGCGGCATCCTCCGTGACGTGTTCACGATGGGCGCTCGACCGATCGCGGTCCTGAACTCGCTCCGGTTCGGGGAGTTGGACGGTCCAAGCGCTGGCCGGGTCCGCTACCTGTTCGCGGGTGTCGTCAAGGGCATCGGCGACTACGGGAACTGTGTTGGCATCCCGACCGTCGGTGGAGAGGTCTTCTTCGATGCCTCCTACGAGGGCAATCCACTGGTCAACGCGATGGCTATCGGGTTGATGAAGCAGGAGGACTTGATCACGGCGATCGCCGAGGGTGTGGGTAATCCGATCATGGCGGTCGGCTCGAGGACCGGTCGGGATGGGATCCATGGTGCCACCTTCGCCTCCGCCGAACTCACCCACGAAAGTGAGGCAAAGCGACCCATGGTGCAGGTCGGTGACCCGTTCACGGAGAAGCTGCTGCTGGAGGCTTCGCTGGAACTGATTCGATCGGGTCACATTGTCGGAATTCAGGACATGGGTGCGGCCGGGCTGGTCTCCTCGTCGACCGAAATGGCGGCGCGCGGAGGGACGGGTGTCGACATCGAGATCACCCGAGTCCCGGTCCGGGAGCCGAACATGACACCGTACGAGATCCTGCTTTCCGAAACCCAGGAGCGGATGCTCGTTGTCGCGAAGGAGGGCCGTGAGGAAGAGGTACAGGCGATCCTGCGGAAGTGGGAGCTGGAAGCGGAGACGATCGGACGCGTCACGGGCAGTGGGCGGTACGTCATCCGCGAGCAGGGGCGGATCGTCGTCGACATCCCGGGCGAACCCCTCGTCACAGGATGCCCGACCTATACCCGAGAGGGCCGCGAGAGCGAGCGAGTTACCGAATTGCGTGCCTGGTCGCCCGAGGGCCTCCGGCCGCGTGACGAAGAACAGGACCCGGCCTGGGCATTTCTCACGCTTCTCGACAGCCCGACCATCGCGTCGAAACGGTGGGTCTACGAGCAGTACGACAGCACCGTCCGCACGAACACGGTGGTCGGCCCGGGCTCGGACGCCGCCGTGCTCCGGCTTCGCGGTACGCGCCGAGCCATCGCCGTCACAACTGACTGCAACGGCCGATACTGCTACCTCAACCCGTACCGAGGGGGGCAGATCGCGGTCGCCGAAGCGGCGCGGAACCTCGTCTGCACGGGAGCGCTCCCACGGGCTGTCACCGACAATCTGAACTTCGGCAACCCACTGAAGCCGGAGGTGTACCATCAGCTTTCCGAAGCGGTCCGTGGGATCGGAGAAGCCTGCCGGGTTCTCGAGACGCCTGTGACCGGTGGGAACGTGTCGCTGTACAACGAGAACCCGGCCGGTGCGATCTATCCGACCCCGACCATCGGAATGGTGGGCGTGATCGAAGACCTCGACCACGTTACGACGGCCGGCGTCCAGAACGAGGGTGACGCGATCGTGCTCCTCGGAAGCAATTCCGACGAGCTGGGCGGCAGCGAGTACCTCAAGGCGGTTCACGGAATCGTCGCCGGTGATGCGCCAGCGCTCGACCTGCTCGCGGAGAAGAGGCTTCAACAGTCGTTACTCGAGACGATCCGCTTCGGGTGGATCCGATCGGCACACGACCTCGCGGAGGGTGGCCTCGCCGTCGCCCTCGCCGAATCGGCCATCGCGGACGAGGCGAACCCACTCGGCGTGGACGTCGAGCTCGACGATGCGCTGCCTCCGGCTGCCCTCCTCTACGGGGAGGCACAGAGCCGGGTCCTCGTTTCGTGCGTCGGGGGAGACATCGACCGAGTGCTGGCGCACTTCACGTCGCACGGTGTCGAGGCGCGCCAGATCGGGCGGGTTGGGCCGGCGGGCGGCAGATTCCGGGTCACGACCCCGGATCTGGTGATCGATCTGCCGATCGCCACGATCGTACGCACCTATTACGACGCCATTCCGCGTCGCATGGATGCAAGCCCGATCGATGTGGCAACCGCCCTGGATTCCGAGGTCTACGTGCCCTGAGTTCCTGAGGTCTACGTGCCCTGAGTTCCTTCTGAAGGATTGAGGCATATATGTGTGGCATCGCAGCGGTAACCGGCGTGCCCGAAGCCGCAAAACTCGTCTTCCTGTCGCTCTACGCGCTCCAGCATCGCGGACAGGAGGCTGCGGGAATCGTTGCGGTCGACGAGAGCAGTGGAGAGAGCATCCTCCACAAGGGCACCGGTCTCGTCGCCGACGCGTTCGATGAGGAATCCCTCGAGAGGCTCGTGGGAAGTGTTTCGATCGGACACCTCCGGTACTCGACGGCCGGCGGTGCCGGTCTGCGGAACGCGCAGCCGTTGCTCGTCCGCTATGCAGAGGGCGACCTCGGGCTCGCGCACAACGGCAACCTGACCAACGCCCAGGAGTTGCGGGATCGGTTGGTTGCGGAAGGAGCGCTCTTCCAGACGACGATCGATTCCGAGGTCATCGTCCACCTGATCGCTCGTTCGCGGCGGTTGGGTGTCGATGCCCAGATCGATGACGCTCTCTCCCAGCTCGAGGGAGCGTTCTCGGTCCTGATCACCGTGGGCGACACGCTCTACGCCGCTCGTGACCGCCACGGCTTCAGGCCGCTCGTCCTCGGCCACCGCGAGGGCGGATACGTCATCGCCTCGGAGACGTGCGCTCTCGACATCGTCGGTGCGCGCTACATCCGGGACCTCGAACCGGGTGAGGTCGTCCGTATCCGGAATGGCGAGCTGACCCGACTTCCGAGTCTTCGCGACTTCGCACCACCATCACCCTGCATCTTCGAGCTCGTCTACTTCGCCCGGCCCGATTCGCACCTCTGGGGATACTCGGTTGACCGGGCACGTCGTGCCTTCGGCCGGCAACTCGCGATCGAACGTCCGGCGGATGCCGATTGCGTGATCTCGGTACCGGACTCCGCCAACTCGGCCGCCCTTGGCTTCGCCGAGCAATCGGGGATTCCGTTCGAGTTGGGGCTGATCCGCAACCACTACGTCGGTCGCACGTTCATCGAGCCCTCGCAAGCGGGGCGAGACTTCAAGGTGCGAATGAAGTACAGCCCGGTCCGCGAGGTCCTCGAAGGACAGCGGGTGGTCGTCGTCGATGATTCACTCGTCCGCGGGACGACTTCGCAAGGGCTCGTCAACCTTCTCCGTGAGGCCGGCGCCACGGAAGTTCACTTCCGCCTGGCGTCCCCGCCGGTCCGCAACCCCTGCTACTACGGCATCGACATGCCCACGCGTGGGGAGCTGATCGCCGCCGAGAAATCTCCCGACGAGATCTGCCAGAAACTCGGTGTGGACTCACTCGGCTACCTCTCCCTCGAGGGGATGCTGAACGCCGCCGATCCGGAGGGAGGGTTCTGTTCAGCCTGCTTCTCGGGAGAGTATCCAGCGCCCCTGGTGGATCTGGAGAAGGGCTACAGTCTAGTCGGGTCTGACTGAAGGATTGTACTCGTTCGCAGCCATACAACGCGCCTCACGCCGAAGGCGCGGAGAACTCGGAGAAAACAACAACGACTCCGTGTCTCCGCGTGAGACATTGGGTCTACCCATCCGAGCGCTCCGCGACGACCCGGGCTATCAGATGGCCATGCAGCTTTCCGTTCTCGATGAAGATCTTGTTCGCATCGTTGCCGGCGGCGAGGACGCCGGCGATGTAGACCCCCGGGACGTTCGTCCGCATCGTTGCAGGGTCGTGGCTGGGGATGCCGGTCGGTTCATCGACCTCGACGCCGAGCTCGATCAGCATCCTCGGGTCGGGAATGTAGCCGATCATCGCCAGCACCCAGTCGTTCGGTAGGACTCGGCGCTCCCCGGTGTCGAGGTCTCTGATCTCCACCTCTCCGGGCCGGATCTCAGTGACGACGTGGCGCCAGAAGGCCGGAATCGAACCCTCCGCGATTCGGTTGTCGATGTCCGGCCGCACCCACGGTTTCACCCCCCGATCGAGCGATTCGAACTGGTGCACGATCGTCACCCGCGCCCCTTCCCTCCAGCAGGAAAGCGCTGCATCGGCCGCCGAGTTACCTCCGCCGATCACCACCAGGTCCTGGTCGAAGTAGGGATATGGCTCGGTGAAGTAGTAATGGACTTTCGGAAGCTTGGCCCCGGGCACCGAGATCGACCTTGGGTTGTCGTAGTAGCCGGTGGCGATGACGACGTTTCGAGCGTGGAAGTCCCTTCGGATGCCCTCGCGGGACATCGTGTGGCAAACGAATCGGCCTTCGTAGCGCTCGATCCGCCCGACTTCGTGGTACTGCACGACGTCCAGATCATGAAATGCGACGACCTTCCGGTAGTAGCGGAGCGCTTCCCGACGGGTAGGCTTGTCGCCTGCCGTCGTGAAGGGAACGCGGCCGATTTCGAGCTTTTCCGGCCCGCTGAAGTAGGTGGTATACGTGGGGTGCTCCATCATCGCCTGGGTGACGGCGCCCCGATCTATGAGTTTGCACGTGAGCCCGTGCTCCCGCGCCGCGACACCCACGGCAATCCCACAAGGACCGGCTCCCACGACGGCGAGATCCAGCAACCCGTCGTTCACCGCATCATCCAACGTTCTCTCCCGATCGCTCCACCCGACACTCGGACGCGCGCCGCGGCCGACGGCACACCGGGGACATCATCAATTCATCCACCATTCAGTTTCGTCACCGGGCAGATCACATCGTCCGGTAGAGAGACGACCACACGGCTCGCCAGGAAGCGATGCAACGTCGGGAGAATGACATCCTCGGCGAGGCCGCTTTTCGGGACCAACTCGGGACGTGCTATGCGTCCGTGGCGGATCAGGACCTCCCAGCAGTAGCGCTCGTCCGAAGTCGCCGGGCCGAGTAGCCCGGAGCGACCGCCGGCGTCCTCCGCGGCCAGCAGCAAACCGTGTCGTTCCAACACCGCTTCGACGGACTCCAGGTGGTGATCCTGCAGCCCCCGAGCGAGGAAGTAGACCTCCGACGGGCCCTTTCGATCGCTATAGCCCAGCAGGAGTTTTGCGACGATCTCGTCGGCGCAGGAGTAGTCCATCACCCGCACCTGAGAGAAGTCGAGAATCGAGAGGCAGGGTCCTTGGTCGGCGGAAAGCTCGGCGAGCTGCTGTTCGACGCCCAGGCGAACGGCTCGCCCCGTTGGTCGCGTCACCAGGTCGCTGTAGAAGGAGGCGACCGTGCGGCCGTTAAGCCGAGTCAGGTCGATGGCGAGCGCGGAGGTCTGCCTGGCCCGCATGGCGATCAGTTCGCCTCGGCCGTATCGGGGGACAACTTGTCGATCCTGTCCCCCTTCTGGAGCTGATTCACGACGTCCACCCCTTCCGTCACCTTGCCGAAAACCGTATGGACGCCGTCGAGATGGCGAGTGTTCGCCGCGTTCAGCACGATGAAGAACTGACTCCCACCGGTGTCCTTCCCTGCGTGCGCCATCGATAGGGCACCGATCTCGTGCTTCCGCGGATTCCCCTTCGTTTCGCAGTCGATGGTATAGCCGGGTCCGCCGCTACCGATCCTGGAATCGGTCAGCGGTAGCTCCTTCGTCAGTGGATCGCCGCCCTGGACGACGAACTCGGGGATGACGCGGTGGAAGACGATTCCGTCGTAGAAGCCATCTTTCGCGAGCTTCGTGAAGTTCTCGACCGTGTGTGGAGCATCCTCGTCGTAGAGCTCGACGGTGAAACTGCCTTTGTTCGTGTCGAAGGTTGCGGTCTGCATTCGCTTCCCTGTTGGGGTCGGGTAAAGGCTCCGGCCGCCTCAGACTCGAGCCGGGAGTACGATCAGGATCTGGGAGCCAGGGAAGTCCGCGAGTCCGTCTTCCGTCGTCGGCGAATCATCCCACTCCGGGACGTCGGCGATGCGCGCGGTGCCGCTTCGGATGGACACCTTTCCACCCCACCGATGGACGCGGCTTCGGATCTGCTTCAAGCCCTGTCCGCGGCCGGGATCCCGAAACCGCGTGACGCCGTGCAGGAATGCTGCCTGTAGCGCCGTCAGGTCATCCCATCGATCCCCGAAGCGCGCCGCGTGCTCCCTGGCCAGCGAGCCACGGAATCCGACGCCGAGATCGACGACCCCGATCACTACCACCTGGCGCCCGAGCCGCCTCGCCCAGTTGTACGTCTGGATCCCGACCCAGCCACCGCTCTCCGCGTGTTCGATGATGTTCTGGCACACCTCCGACAACATGATGCTGAACGGCACCGCATCGGCCCACGAGTAGTTCAGCTTCTCGGTCAGGATGGTACCCGCACGGTCCTGCACGTGGTCGATCACCTCATGCACATCTTGATGAGACCGGATGTGTGTGATCTCGAGCAGCACGTTCGACGGTCCGACCGGCTTCCGGGGCCCGACGCCCGCCGGGATATCGAAGATCTCGGCCGCTTTCGTCAGAAACTCCATGCGGCCGAGGTAGCTCATAACCTCGGACGAGTCCGGAAGCTGGAGGAGCGGTGGCGCCTCATACCGCCCCCGCAGCACCTGGCCGACGGCGAGGAGCCCGACCATTCCGTACGGATCCGCCCAGCGGACATGACGTGCGTCGAGGAGAACGCTGCCCTCGGGCTCCAGCTTCGTCACCTCCTCGACCAGCAGATCGAACCCGCGCTCATCGAGCGTCGGGGGTACCGCAATGACTCGCCTCATCACGACAGGACTGGCTCAGGGGAGGTCCAGGATCGCAAGCAAGCTAGTTGGCATCCGGAAATTCGGATACCCACGGCGTGGTTTCCAGGCCGGAAACGAGGGATTTTTCGCAAGGTCAAGGAGCGCAAAGGTTTGCGCGGAGGCGTACTGAAGTACGCCGCACAAGAAAACCTGCAGCGCGACGCCGAGATTGCGGAAAAGAACCGTTTCCGGATGGAAACAAGCTAACCGCACCGCCGGGGAACTGGAAGGCGCCGGAGCCGCGGCTCGTCCGGACCGGACAGGTCTCACGCGAATGCGCGAAAACGCGAAGCGACCCCACCCTTCTCGATGAAGTTGGAACGCCACATCACCCAACGAAATCGCGAACGAACAATATTCTCGTTTTCGTGTCCTACCCGGCTCCGCGTGAACCCTCGCCGTCATCGGGGAGCACCGAGGGCAGCCATCACGGCGCCGGCGAGGTTCTCGATGCTCGCCGTCCGAATCTTTGCGGCTGCCGCCCGGTGACCGCGGTCGATGGCCTCCTCGAGCGGCCGGCCTTCGAGCAGGGCAGCGAAGACGACGCTCCCCCAGACGTCACCGCATCCTGTCGGGTCTCCGTCGATCGAAGCGTGTGGTAACGGGACATCGAGTGGGACGAAACCATCCCCCCCCGCTCCTTGGCGGGAAAGCAGCGTGGCTGAGAGCGAAGTGAAGCTACGGCGGCGAAAGACCCGCGCTCCCTCGCAGCCTCGCGTGATCAGAACTGCGACCGGCCCCGGATCCAGATCGAGGCTCCCCGGTTCGATAGCGTCTGCGAAACCGGTGAGCGCCATCTCGGCCTCGTTGAGCTGGACGAAATCGAAGCAACCGAACCAATCGCGCCAGTCCTCCAGGCGACGTGGCTCCCGGGCCCCGACGCCGGGCGGGCCGAGAAAGAGCGAATGGAGGTCGGCATAGAGCGGGACCGACGTATGTCGCCGCAGCTGTGCCACCGTGGACCGGGAGAGTTCGAAGCCCGAAATGAAGTTGATGAAGATCGCATCCAGGTCCGTGACAAGCGGCAGTAGCTCATCGGCCCGCCACGGGGCCACCCCACCCGACAGTCGCTCGGTTCGCTCGGCGGAGTCCCAATATCGAAGTTCTACGCGGTTGCTCGGCTGGGAAACGATGCGAAGGTCGGCGAGAGAGGCGATGTTCCGTAGGCTGGCGAAGAATCGGCGGGCCTCCTGGGCGAGGTCTTCACCGATTTTCACGAGTGGACAGATCTGCCACCCCGGTGGGCAGACCGCTGCCAACGCCGACAACGAATAGGCGATCCCCCCCCATTGCTCGCGGGGTTCCACCTCGCCCTGGAGCGGGTGCCAGATCGTGTCCCAGACGAGGGTTCCGACGACCCCAATGCGGCGGTCAGGCAACGCAAATCCGGTGGCAGAGTCAGACTTCGCCGAACATCTCCTTCTTGAACACAGCCGCGGCGCCAACCACACCGGCCGTGCCCGGCAGGGAGCCGGAAACGATGCTACACCGCTCCTCCGCCGCCCGGAAGGCGCGACGCCGAACCTCGGCCCGGAGCGGCGCGAACAGGTGGTCACCTGCTCGAGTCACGCCGCCGGAGATGACCACCATCTCAGGATTCAGGATGTTGATGATGTTTGCGATTCCCGCCCCGAGGAACTTCGCCGTATCCTTCATCACTTCCTCGGCATAGGCATCGCCCGCCACGACGCCCTCATACACGGTCGCGGCCGTGATCTCGTCGAGACGACCGTCGACCATATCGATCAAGACCGTCTCGACCCCGGCGTCGATCCCTTCCGCAGCCCGTAGCGCGATGGCGGGCCCCGAAGCATACGCCTCCAGGCAACCGTAATTGCCGCACTTGCAACGTCGACCGGTCGAGTCGATCGTCATGTGGCCGATCTCCCCGGCGACGTCCGAGACTCCATGAAAGATCACCCCGGCGAACACGATTCCCCCTCCGATGCCCGTTCCCAGGGTCAGCCCGACGAGGGTGTCCACGTCTTTCGCCGCTCCCAGCCACCACTCACCATACGTCGCGCAGTTGGCATCGTTGTCCAGCGTGGCGGGAAGATTCACCGCGTTGGCGATCAGGTCTCGAAGGGGAAAGTTCCGCCATCCCAGGTTCGGCGTGTTGATCACGACGCCGGTCGTCCGCTCCAATGGGCCGGGAGACCCGATCCCGACGCCCGCGATCTGATCCCTCCTTCCCTCGTGCGCCTCCAGGACCTCGGCAATCGACGCCTCGACCATCTCGACGATCCGGTCGACGACGAACTTGGGTCCACGCTGCGACTCCGTAGGCAGTACGCGAAGTGCCAGAACCTCCCCGCCCCCCATCGGGAGCAGCCCGACGACGATGTTCGTCCCCCCGACATCGACGCCCACGATCCAACGTTTATCCGTGTTCGGCATTCCCTCCGCCCTTGTTTGACGAATCCGCGCCCTCGGCCGGCCTCATTCCCCCACTTTCAACACGGCCAGGAACGCCTCCTGCGGAATCTCGACGGTCCCGACTTGCTTCATTCTCCGCTTTCCCTCCCGCTGCTTCTCGAGCAGCTTCCGCTTCCGCGTGATGTCGCCACCGTAGCACTTCGACGTCACGTTCTTCCGCAACGCCTTGATGCTCTCGCGAGAGATGATCTTGTTCCCGATCGCCGCCTGCACCGCCACCTCGAACATTTGCCTCGGGATCAGTTCCTTCAGCTTCTCCGCCATGGAGCGGCCGTATTCGTACGCTTTCTCCTCGTGCATGATCACCGAGAAAGCATCGATCTGATCTCCGTTGATGAGCATATCGAGCTTCACGAGGCGGTTCGGCCGATAGTCCGATAGGTCGTAGTCGAACGAGGCGTAGCCGCGGGTCGCAGACTTGAGCTTGTCGTAGAAATCGAGCACGATCTCCGCCAACGGCAGATCGTAGGTGAACTCCACCCGCGCCGTGTCGAGATAGTTCATCGAAACGAACTCCCCGCGCCTCTCATGCGCCAGCTTCTGCACACCCCCGATGTAATCGGCGGGTACCAGGATCCGCGACCGGACATAGGGCTCCTCGATCCGGTCGATCTTCGTGCGGTCCGGTAATGCCGACGGGTTCTCGAGCAGAACGACCTCGCCGCTCGTCATCACGAGCCGATACTCGACGTTCGGCACCGTCGAGATCAGGTCCAGGTCGAATTCCCGCTCGAGCCGCTCCTGGATGATCTCCATGTGCAACAACCCTAGAAACCCACAGCGGAACCCGAAGCCGAGGGCCGTCGACGTTTCCGGTTCATAGAACAGGGAAGCGTCGTTCAGCTTGAGCCTTTCCAATGCGTCGCGAAGCTCCGGATAGTCGTCGCTATCAGTGGGAAAGAGGCCCGAGAAAACCATCGGCTTGACCTCCTGGTACCCCGGCAACAGTTCTGACGCACGGTTATCGGCATCCAGGATGGTATCGCCTACGTTCGTGTGGGCTACCTTCTTGATCGCGGCGGTCAGGTATCCGACCTCGCCCGGCCCCAGCTCATCCGTTCCGAAGTGGCCCAGTTGCAGGTACCCAACCTCATCCACCTCGTACTCCGCGTCGTTCGAGCCGAACGCGATTGTCATCCCCTTCCGTAGCGCTCCGTCCACTACGCGTACGCTCGGAATCGCTCCGCGGTACTTGTCGTAGTAGGAATCGAAGATCAGAGCGCGCGTCGGCAGGTCGTGATCGCCCTTCGGCGGTGGGATCTTCCGGACCACGGTCTCCAGCAGCGCGGGGATCCCGGCCCCGTTCTTCGCGGAAACGAGAAGGACTTCGTCCGGGTCCACACCCAGCAGCTCGACGATTTCCTCCCGCCGCCGCTCGGGCTCCGCGCCCGGCAAATCGATCTTGTTGAGAACGGCGATGATCTCGAGACCCGCATCCATCGCCAGAACGAGGTTCGAGAGTGTCTGCGCCTGGATCCCCTGCGAGGCGTCGACCACGAGTATCGCACCCTCGCACGCGGCGAGCGAACGGGAGACCTCGTACGTGAAGTCCACATGCCCGGGCGTGTCGATCAGGTTGAACTGGTAGAGCTCGTCATCCCCTGCTCTGTAGTTCATGCGGATCGCGTTCAGCTTGATCGTAATCCCGCGCTCGCGCTCGAGGTCCATCGAATCGAGGACCTGCTCCTTCATTTCCCGCGCTTGCAACGTGCCGGTCGACTCGAGGAGTCGATCCGCGAGGGTCGACTTCCCGTGGTCGATATGCGCCACGATACAAAAATTTCGTACGTTCTCGATTCGCAACTCTGTTCGCTCGAAAGGCGGGTTCCCGGAACGTCTAAAAGAGTGTAAAGATAGCCATTTCGGTGCCCCCCTGAAAGCCCTCGGGCGGGCGCTCGCCGACCTCGATCCCGCCGTGAGTTTTACCGCCGAGACGCCGAGGACGCGGCGTTTCTGGCTTGGTCTAACTCTGCGTGCTCGGCGTCTCGACGGTGCGATCCTGGGGTGTGGGTTGGGAACGCACGCCTACGTCGTGGGTCGTACCAAAGGAGGGAGGTGGGTCGAGTCTGATGGGTCGAAGTACCGACTGCACGGCCCGTCGATGGCACGTATACTGAAGGACACGGCGGCTCGTGCAACGTCGAAACATCCAACCGCGAACGAGACAATGGCCACCGGTAGCGAACTCGAGGCCAACGTCGAGACGGATGCGTTTCCGATCAACGGCACGGACCACATCGAGTTCTATGTTGGCAACGCAAAGCAGGCGAGCCACTTTTACTGTACCGCCTTTGGCTTCCAACTGGTGGGCTACCGCGGCCCGGAGACGGGAGTGCGGGACCGCGCGAGCTACCTCCTTCAGCAGGACAAGATCCGCTTCGTTCTGACCAGTCCGATCGATCCCGACTCCCCGATCGCCACACACGTCCAGAAGCATGGCGACGGCGTTCGTGATCTGGCCCTCTGGGTGGACGATACCCGCGCCGCCCACGCGGTTGCAGTGGAACGAGGAGCCCGGTCGGTCATGGAGCCCACTGTGCTCCGCGACGATGGTGGCGAGGTGGTGGTCGCAGGGATCGAAACGTACGGCGACACAATCCACTCGCTGGTCGAGCGTCGCGGATCTGAGGGACTGTTCATGCCGGGATTCGAGCGGGTTGCACCGCGCTATCAGCCCGAGCCTGTCGGTCTCCGCTACGTGGACCACTGCGTGGGGAACGTCGAGCTAGGGCAGATGAACCGGTGGGTCGATTTCTATGCGGACGTGATGGGATTCCGCAACCTCCTCACCTTCGATGACAAGGACATCAGCACGGAGTACTCCGCCCTGATGTCGAAGGTGATGGCGAACGGGAACGAGCGGATCAAGTTCCCGATCAACGAGCCGGCCGAAGGGAAGAAGAAGTCCCAGATCGACGAGTATCTCGAATACTATGGCGGGCCAGGCGTCCAGCACATCGCCGTGGCAACGGGCGATATCCTCGCGACGGTTTCGGCCCTTCGTGATCGGGGTATCGAGTTCCTGAGCGTACCCACGACCTACTACGAGGAGTTCCAGGGGCGGGTGGGCAAGATCGACGAGCCGGTCGACGCGTTGGCGGAGCTCGGCATCCTGGTGGATCGCGATCCGGACGGCTACCTGCTCCAGATCTTCACGAAGCCCGTACAAGATCGCCCGACCCTCTTCTACGAGATCATCCAGAGAAAGGGCGCCCGGAGCTTCGGCAAGGGAAACTTCAAGGCGTTGTTCGAGGCGATCGAGCGCGAACAGGCGCGCAGGGGCAATCTGTAAACGAGCCCGTACACGTTCCCGTCAGTGTTTGGAACGGGAACGTGAACGGGAACGGGAACGTGTTATCCCAATTGCGTAGCCCAGAAGTTACGGAGACGGTAGCGGCAGTATGGGTACCTCGACGGTGGAAGGCAGGAGATGAACAAAGGAACGCTCAGTGAGATGCCTCCGGGGTTGACCACGACTCGGGCCCCGTTCATCGAGGCCGCCCAGGCGAATGGCGAGCTGTATATCCATCAACCGTACGAGCTGTACTCCAAGGAGAATCACGATACCTGGAGCCGGCTCTACGCTCGGATGCAGGAGAGATGGGAGCGGTATGCCAATCGCCGGTTCCTGGAGGGGATCGAGTCGTTGAACCTCGACCCCGATCGCGTTCCCCGCCTCGAGGACGTCAACCGATTCCTGGAGCCGCTCACCGGCTTCAAAGCGAAACCCGTCAGCGGCTACGTTCCCGCCTACCTGTTCTTCGACTGCCTCGGACGGCGCGAGTTCCCCACCACGATCACCGTCCGTGACGGCCGTACCCTCGACTACCTTCCCGAGCCTGACCTCTTCCACGACATCGCCGGCCACGTTCCGATGCACACTGACCGCGCCTTTGCAGAGGCGCTGGTGCGCTTCGGGAGCTCGGCACGCAACGCGGCCGATCGCGTCGCCGGGATCCGCGACCACGACGAGCGGATGCAGCGTCTGACGAGCATGATCAAGGCGCTCGCCCGATTCTTCTGGTTCAGCGTCGAGTTCGGATTGATGCGTGAGAGACGGAACTTGAAAGTCTACGGCAGCGGCCTGCTCAGCTCGTACGGCGAGATCGAGCATTGCATCGAATCGCCCCTCGTCCAGCGCTACGACTTCCAGCTCGAATGGGTCATCAACCAGTCCTTCGAGATCGACCGCTATCAACCCCTGCTCTTCGTCGTCGACGGATTCGACCATCTCTTCGAGTTGGTGGGGGAGCTCGAGCAGTGGATGAAAGATGGCAAGCTCGACAATGTGGCTCCCGGCGAGCCAGCGGTGAGCGAGGTCGATCTCGAGAGCTTCCTGCAGGGAGGAGCCGGCGAACACAGTTGAGGTGCCGTTCGGCTACCATGAACCGGAGCAGCCATGCCGATCTATCACACTCTGGGCAAGATTCCGCGAAAGCGGCACATCGTCTTCCGACGGCCCGACGGAGGACTGTACTCCGAGCAGCTGGTCGGCCATGAGGGCTTCACCGGCACGTCTTCCCTTCTCTATCACGTCCATCCCCCGACGACGATCGAGTCCGCACGGCGCATCAAGGACGTTCGGTTCGAAGCCGACGAGGACCCCACGCTTCGCCATCGGCACTTCCTGACGAGCCGGATCAAGTCGGGCGGCAGCGCCACACTGGACCGCGTCCCGCTCCTGTTCAACGCCGACATCGCCATGCTGTATGTGGAGCCGGACGAGGACGATGCGCACTTCTATCGGAATGCCCAGGGAGACGAGGTCGTCTACGTCTCGAGGGGACAGGGCACTCTGGAGACCCAGTTCGGAGACCTCCCCTTCCACGAGGGCGACTATCTCGTCATCCACCGAGGGATCATGCATCGGTACCGGTTCGACGCCGGGGGTGATGCGCCCAAGCTGCTGATGTTCGAGAGCCGCGGACACGTCCGCTGGCCGAAACGGTACCGCAATGAGTTCGGTCAGCTCGTGGAGGGAGCGCCGTACTCGGAGCGGGACATTCGACGGCCCGCGGTGCTCGAGACCCACGATGAGAGGGGTGCCTTCCCGATCATGGTGAAGCAGTACGATGGGATCAACGAGCTGATCCTCGATCACCACCCCTTCGACGTCATCGGGTGGGACGGCTACTTCTATCCGTGGGCCTTAAACATCCACGACTTCGAACCGATCGTGGGGCGGGTGCACCAGCCTCCTCCCGTCCATCAAACCTTCCAGGGGGACGGCTTCGTCATCTGCTCCTTCTGCCCCCGGCCGTACGATTTCGATCCCGAAGCGGTTCCCGTGCCGTACGCGCACAGCAACGTCGACTCGGACGAGGTCCTGTACTACGCGTCGGAAGAGTTCATGAGTCGGAAGGGCATCGAGTTCGGCTCGATCACCCATCATCCCGACGGGATTCCGCACGGCCCGCATCCCGGTCGTACCGAGGCCTCGCTCGGCCTGAAGCGGACGGAGGAGCTGGCGGTGATGATGGACTCGTTTCGCCCCCTTCACGTCGCCAAGCAGGCTATCGCGATCGAGGATCCGCAGTACCACCGCTCCTGGATCGAGGCCCAGCACGCCGCCGTCGGTTCGCATGGACCCTAGTTCTCAGTTCGGGGTCAGCCGGCGATAACTACAAAATCTACTGCAGAGGCGCAGAGGACGCAGAGGAAACAACAACCAATAGATCAACAACTGTCGTTCTCTGCGTCCTCAGCGCCTCTGCGGTCAAATTGTAGTTGTTTCTCGGCGCTGACCGGGTTGGTCGTCATTCCCGCGGAAGCGGGAATCCAGGGTGAATCGAGGCCGCGGGTGCCGAGAAGCAGGAGAAGTAGCCACATGCCGCAGTTCAGCGATCGATACCGAAGTCTGGGGATCAGCTGGATCGATACGATGCCCCTACGGAAGGCAAAGCTGCTCGCCGCGGGCCGCGACGTCATCGACCTGGGGGCCGGCGACGCGGATCTCCCACCCCCACCTCAGGTGGTGCCCGCTCTCGAAGCGGCCGCGAAGGATCCGGCCCTGGGTCGGTACGGCTTCGGGATGGGGTACGCGCCGTATCGGGAGGCGATCGCCCGATTCATGAAACGGCGGTTCGGGCTCGACGTGGACCCGGCCAATGAGGTCGTGCCGTTGATCGGGAGCAAGGAAGGGCTCACGCACCTCGCGCTCCTCTATCTCTCGCGAGGCGACATCGCCATCGTTCCCGAGCCCGGTTTCGTCTCCTACATCGGGGGAGCTGTGTTGGCCGAGGCGACGCCTTATTTCGCCCCGCTCCGTCCCGAGCAGGGGTTCCTGCTCGACCTCGAGGAGATCCCCGAAGGAGTGTTGAGCCGGGCTCGGCTTCTCTACCTGAACTATCCGAACAACCCCACCGCCGCGATCGCCCCCCGCGAGTACCTGGAGAGTGTCGTCCGTTTCTGCCTCGAACGCGATATCCTGCTGGCCTACGACAACGCGTACAGCGAGCTGACGTATGACGGCTATCGCGCCCCGAGCATCTTCGAGATCGACGGGGCCTGGGAGGTCGCCTTCGAGTTCCACTCGCTGTCGAAGACATACAACATGACCGGATGGCGGCTCGGCTGGACCGTGGCCAGGCCGCAGCGGGTGGAAGCTCTGGCGCTCGTCAAGAGCTTCATCGACATGGGCCACTTCATGCCGGTTCAGGCGGCCGGCGCGGCGGCTCTGGACGCCTCGGAGGAGTTCGTCCCGCAGAACGTCCGGCTGTTCAAGGAGCGCCGAGACACTGCGGTAGACGCGTGGCGGGAGGCCGGCTTCGACATCGACCCACCTCGGGCCACGATCTATCTCTGGATCCGACTTCCCGCCGGAGTTCCGGACATTCCCTTCGCGGAAAGGCTGCTGGAGGAGGCTGGAGTCGTGGTGATCCCGGGCTGCGGCCTGGGGCCCTCGTGTGCCGGCTACTTCCGGGTCTCACTCACCACGACGCCAGATCGGCTGAAGGAAGCCGCACGCCGTGCCGGCGAGGTTCTCGAGGCGATGCAGGAGCCGGCAGCAGGGCTCTCTCCGCCGTGAAGAGCGTGGTGGAGCCGCGGACGGTGTGGGCTCCGGACGCAGCTCGCCGCGAGCGTGCCCGCCTCGTCGAGTTTGCTACGTTCGCCGAAACGTTCGGTGCGCCAGCGACCTGGGACGGGAAGGACCAGCGCCTGGACTATGCTGCCCTGCACCGCTGGTCGCTCAGGGATCCCCCGCATTTCTGGGCGGCGGTGTGGCAATTCTGCGGGATCGTCGCTGACTACGGTCCGACTCCATCCGCGCCAGGCTCCTTCGTCGGGCTCGAGCGCATGGCCCCACCGGACCCTGTGTCCGGGCCCCGTTGGTTCACGGAGTCGCGGCTCAACTACGCTGAGAACCTCCTTCGCCGAAAGGACGAGCACCCGGCTCTCGTCAGCTGGGACGAGACGGGGCAGCGGTCGGTCCTGACCTTTGCGGAGTTGCGCCGACACGTTGCCCGCTTTGGCGCTGGGCTGCGGAGGCTCGGAATCGGGCCGGGCGACCGCGTCGCCGCCTATCTCCCGAACCTCCCGGAGGGCGTCATCGCCATGCTCGCCACGGCGTCGATCGGGGCGATCTGGTCGAGCACGTCGCCCGATTTCGGCGTCGAGGCCGTCGTTGATCGCGTTGGTCAGATCGAGCCCCGGGTGCTCCTCGTGGCCGACCAGTATCGGTATCTGGGCCGGCGAATCGATTCTCTCCCGCGTGCTCGCGAGATCGCGCGCCGGATCCCATCCGTCGAACACACGGTCGTGGTCGCCAATGGAGCGCATAGCCCCAGGCTCGACGGATTCCACTGCGCGGTCGGCTGGGAAGAGTTCTGCGGGGATGGCGATCCGGAGCCGTATTTCGAGCGGCTCCCCTTCGACCATCCCCTGGCCATCCTCTATTCATCGGGAACGACGGGACTTCCCAAAGCCATCGTCCACGGTGCGGGAGGGACGCTTCTCCAACACCTCAAGGAGCTGGCGTTGCATACGGATCTACGATCGGACGATCGTATCTTCTACTACACGACCTGCGGATGGATGATGTGGAACTGGCTGGTTTCCAGCCTTGCCACGGGCGCCACGGTGGTCATTTACGACGGAGCCGCTCTGGCACCGGGACTCGCGCCGCGTACGACCCGCCGACAATCCGCGCCAGACATCCTCTGGGACCTGGCCGAAGCCGAGGGGCTCACGGTGTTCGGCACGAGCGCGAAGTACCTCTCCCACGCGGAGAAGGAAGGGCTGGCGCCGGCACGATCCCACTCCCTCATACAACTGCGTACGATCCTCTCCACCGGCAGCCCTCTCACCGGTGACGGCTTCGACTACGTATATCGGGCGATCAAACCCGATGTGCACCTGGCCAGCATCAGCGGGGGAACGGACATCATTTCCTGCTTCCTCCTCGGGGTGCCGACCGAGCCGGTCCGCCGTGGCGAGCTCCAGGCCGCCGGGCTCGGTATGGCTGTGGAGATCTGGTCGCCGGAGGGGGAGGAGGTCGTCGGAGAGGCGGGAGAGCTCGTCTGCAAGCAACCCTTCCCCAGCATGCCGGTCGCCTTCTGGAACGACCCGCAGGGGGAGAAATACTGTGACGCTTACTTCAGCCATTTCGACGGCATATGGCGCCACGGCGATTGGGCCGAAGAGACGAGCGATGGCGGCTGGATCATCTTCGGGCGCAGCGATGCGACCCTCAACCCGGGCGGGGTACGCATCGGAACTGCCGAGATCTACCGGCCCGTCGAGCAGCTGGACGAAGTCTTGGAGGCTCTGGCGGTGGGGCAGGAGATCGAATCATCCGGCGACGTTCGTATCGTCCTCTTCGTCCGGCTGCGTGAGGGCTTGACGCTCGACGCGAACCTCCGCGATCGGATCCGGCGACAGATTCGAGAATCGACTACCCCCCGGCACGTTCCCGCGGTAATCGTTCAGGTGGCGGACATCCCCCGAACCATCAGCGGCAAGATCAGCGAGATCGCGGTGCGCGAAGTGATCCATGACCGTCCGGCCCCGAACGTCGGGGCTCTCGCGAACCCGGAGTCCTTGGAGCTCTTCCGCCGAATTCCGGGCGTGAACGATGTCCGGTAGCCGGGGCGTCTCGGTTCCACCGGCAGCTCGGGAGTTGCTTGCGGGCATCGTCGACTATGCGGGTCTCTTCCCACCCGCTTCCCTCGAGCTGAGTGAGGCGGCCCGAAACTTCGAATCGTATCGGAATGGCCCCGATGCATGGGCGCTGGGTCGCTTCGTCGCTCCCGCCGGTCGGCTCGAAGAGCTTGCCTACCTGGTCGGGCCGACCATCGGAACTTCCGTCGAAGCGCCGTGGGCACTGAGTGCTCTCGTCGGGTCGGATGTGTCCTCCGATCTGGAGAAAGTCAGGGCCGTGAACGCGCAGGTTCCGCGAACGGCAACCTCGCAGGAGCGCCGCAACAACGGGGGGCTCATCGTCGATACAGTCGAGCTCAAGGTCGACGCGCCAGTGGCCGTCGCCGAAAAGCTGGAGGCTATACCGCGATCGCTGACCGCCTATGTCGAGATCTCTCTGGAACGGGACCCAGGCGACTTCATCGCGGCACTGCAGGCTGCAGGCGGCCGTCCGAAGATACGAACCGGGGGAGTAACTTCCGATTCCTTTCCGCCCCCCGAGTCGCTCCTTCGTTTCCTGGCGGCTTGCGTCGAGGCGAACCTCGCCTTCAAGGCCACGGCGGGACTGCATCACCCGGTGGCCGGCCACTATCGGCTCACGTACGAGCGCGACAGCGCCACCACCCACATGTACGGCTACCTGAACCTGCTCTTCGGCACGGCTCTTCTGCGACGCGGAGCGCCGGACAACCGAGTGTTTGCAGCGCTGAGGGAAGTCGAGGCCACGGCATTTCGTTTCGGTGAGGATACCATGTCCTGGCGCGAGTACAGCTTCGGCCCCGACGAGATCGTATCCCTTCGACAGAGCGGCCTCATTTCCTTCGGATCTTGTTCCTTCCGAGAGCCGCTGGACGAGTTGACGGCCAGCTTCGGCCCGGAGCGGAGCCGCGTCCAACCTCACCCGAATCATCCTTGAACGAAACCCACGATCCCGCGCTCCGGTCCTGGGTGGAGTCGGCGAACGTTCCGGGGAACGACTTCCCGATCCAGAACCTTCCGTTTGGCGTTTTCCGATGCGACGTCGGCCGGCCACCGAGGGTAGGCGTCGCGATCGGCGAAATGGTCCTCGACGTATCGGGCTGCCGCTCGGCAGGGCTCCTCGATCGCGAAGCGATCCCGGCCGCGGAGGCGTGCGGCGAACCGTCGCTGAACGCGTTGATGGCGCTGGGGGCTGAGCACTGGTCCGCGCTTCGACGGCAGCTCAGCGATCTGCTTCGTGTGGGCTCCACGGCAGCGCGAGACGCCGCCCGCAAGGCCGAGCTCCTGACCCGCAGATCGGACGCCGAGCTCTTCCTCCCAGCGCATGTCGGCGACTATACCGATTTCTACGCTTCCATCCACCACGCCAGGAGGGTTGGCAGCCTGTTCCGGCCAGACAATCCTCTGCTGCCCAACTACAAGTGGGTGCCGATCGGATACCACGGGCGGGCGTCCTCCATTGTGCCGAGCGGGTCGCCTGTCGTTCGGCCTCGCGGGCAAACGAAACCGGAGGACACATCGGAACCGCCCTTCGGGTTGAGTCAGCGCGTGGATTACGAGTGTGAAGTCGGCTTGTTCGTCGGGCGGAGCAACGAGCTTGGCAATCCGATCCCGATCGGAGAGGCGGAAGATCACATCTTCGGAATTTGCCTCGTGAACGACTGGTCGGCCCGAGACATCCAGGCATGGGAGTATCAGCCGCTCGGGCCATTCCTCGCGAAGAGCTTCGCCACCTCGGTTTCGCCCTGGGTGGTGACGCTGGAGGCTCTGGAGCCTTATCGACTCGCGCTCCCCGCGCGGCCAGCGGACGATCCACGGCCCCTTCCCTACCTTTCGGATAGCCGCGATCGGGAACGTGGGGGTGTCAACCTCAACGTCGAGGTCTGGCTGAGCTCCGCCCGCATGCGTGAAACGGAGCTCGGACCCATCCGGCTCAGCAGAGGGAACACCTCTGATCTCTACTGGACTTTCGCCCAGATGATCGCCCACCACTCGAGCAATGGTTGCAACCTCCAGCCGGGGGACTTGCTCGCCACTGGAACCGTTTCCGGTCCGGCCGAAGGTTCGGGTGGATGCCTCATCGAGCTCACCAGGGGTGGTACCAATCCTATCCCCCTGCCGACCGACGAAGTCAGAACGTTCTTGCAGGATGGCGACGAGGTCATCTTGCGTGGCTACTGCGATGCGCCGGGGCGGGTCCGGATCGGGCTCGGAGACTGCCGCGGGGTTCTTGTCGGCGCTCCCGACTTCGAGAGCAAGGTATGATACGCCCATCGATTCACTTCTTCCGACTCCGCAACTGCCTCGAGGTCGAGGCCGGCAAAGACGGGTCGCCAGGCTCACACTCGCGAAGAATCGTTTCGACCGCAGCCGTGTACGAAACCCGATCCTCGCCGCAGGAGCCGGCTTACCCACGTCCACTTCCATTTCATTCGTGATTGGCGTATGCAATGTCGGATAGTGATGCTCGTCGCGATCTTCGGCCTCACTGGGTGTGAGCCGGAGGCGAGCCTTCTGCCCTCTGGGCCTTCGGGTATGGCGGCCCGGACGATTACAACATCCGGCGGTCGGGTGGATTCGCCCGAGGGTGCCGCGATCCACTTTCGGCAGGGATCACTGGAGGCCCCGCAGCGGATCCGGATCGAGTCGACTTCCCCACCCGCGGAATTGGCGAGCGCGGGCAAGGTGGTGTCCGCTGCGTTCGGCGTGGGGCCGGATGGGCTAGCACTCGGTCAGTCGGCCACCCTCGCGCTGAAATTCGATCGGGAGATCGACCCGTCGAAGGCTTGGCTCGCGACGATCGTCGGAGTGGCCAATGGGCTGGTTCAGCCATACGGTGCGACGAGGGTGGACCTATCGTCGGGAGTCGTCGAGGGAGACGTCGGGGAGTTAGGAACGTTTGCGGTGGTGATCCCCGGGGCGTCGATGATCTTCCCGGTGCATCCCCAGTCGACCGGCCGATCATCCATCCGCGCAGCGGTCTCCGATGGGGACCCACGAGCGATGACCGACAGCATCACGGTATTCTGTGGCGGATCGGCGACTCCATGCATTGGAACTGCCGCGACAGCGAGCGAGAACCTGCTGGCCAGGGTACGATCCGCAGCCCTTCTCTATCCGGCGATGGCCGGCTCGATCCGGCTCGCCGATGGAGCGGCGACGGGGTCGATCAGCATCTCCGTGTCGCTCCGGCTACAGCCCGAATCCCGCAGGCGCGCCGAGACGATCTGGTTGAATGCCCAGATCCAGCCGACGGGATCGACCGTCCTCGTCGAGAATCCAGACGAAATCCTGCTCACCGATGTTCGGGTGAGAACCACCGGTGGTCTCGGTCTCGTTTCCGGGTCGAATGAGGAGATCTCCACCCTGGTGGTTGCCAGGTCGAGCGAGGGAGGTCTCACCTCCATCGGGCGCTCTTTCCGGATACCGGGTGCGGGCGGCCAGGTAGCCCGAGTGACCATCCAGATCCCCGTCCGTCTCCATTCCTAAGTAGGCGGCCTTTGTGCGGCTCGCTGAAGCTCTCGTTATCGGGTCAGCTGCCGAACCTCGGCGAGCCCATCGGCATCCCATTCGGGCCTGCCCGGCGCGTTGGCAAGTTCCTGAACCGTATGGAAGATCAACCGTGCAACGCGAGCCGCTTTGTCGTTGTCGATCTTGTCGAAAGTATCGCTCGGCCTGTGATAGTCCTCGTGGACACCGGCGAAGAAGAAGATTGCCGGGATCTCGAGGCGGGCGAAGTTGAAGTGATCCGAGCGGTAGAAGAAGCGTTCCTCCGGCCAGAGGTCGTCGGAGACCGTGAGACCGAGCTCAGGGTGCCGGGCGCCGACTTCGTTCACCGTCGTACCGAGTGACGAGTAATTCTTGCCGATCGCGACAATGCTGTCGGGCGAGTTGCGGCCTATCATGTCGACGTTGATGTTCGCCACGATCTGGTCGACCGGGACGGTCGGGTTCTCGCTGTAGTACTGCGATCCGAGCAGCCCGTGCTCCTCGCCGCTCACATGAAGGAACATGACGGAGCGGCGCGGGGCCTGGACGGTCGTAAAGGCCTTGGCCACCTCGAGGAGCGCGGCGGTACCCGTGCCGTTGTCGTCGGCACCGTTGTAGATCGAGTCGCCATCTGCCGGCTGCCCGACACCAACGTGATCGAAGTGTGCGCTTAGCACGACGTACTCGTCCCGAAGCTCGGGATCCGATCCCGGCAGCACGGCGATCACATTGGGCGGAAAAGTCTCCTCCTCGATGACGTCCGGTGCCTGAGCGAGGTTTCCCCGCCGAGAGCGGAAGGGGTAGCGCTGATAGAAGGTTCCGTTGTCGCCCCCCGGTTCGAGCCCCAACTGACGATACTCGCTGACCAGATAGGCGGCCGCCGCCTCGAGACCGGGACTCCAGGTGTCCCGCCCGGCGAGCGCGTCGGACGCGAGGAAGTAGATCCGCGCCTCCATATCCTGAGGGGAAATGGCGTCCGCGCCGCGGGCCGACGCGTTGGACGGCACCGCACCACTCGAAGGCGAGGCCGGGGCGCACGCCGCTGCGGTCAGGAACACCATCAGGAGGGCTGTAGCGACTCGAAGTGCTGGCATAGGGTCGAATTCGATTGTCAGGGTCGACGCGCTGCGGGGCGCGCTCGGGAGCTACTCGGATCGCGATCGCGCGTAGTTCGCGTCGCCGGCGCACGAGTTGGCGCCTGCCTCGTGCGCCTGGGCTCGGCGCGATTCTCCGGCTGACTGTCCGGCGCCGGCCGCGAGGCGGGCTCCCGCGCGGGCTTCGGTCGAGCCCTGGTCGGCTCGGCGCGCCTTTCCGGTGCTCGCGTCGGCGTCGCCCCCCTCGCCGACGGACGAGAAGACTCGGGCCGAGCACGGTTCGATGCCCCGTTGGTCCGCTGCGGCTGGGTTGTCGAACGGGCCTCGGGTTCCCTCGATGGCACCGGCCGCGCCCTCCTTGTGCCACCTGCATCGACGGCGCTTGGTTCTCGTACCGATTCGCCGCTTGCCGGAGGTCGATCACCCTCATCCCTACTACGACCCGTCAGCGGCACTCGACCTTGCACCTGCCGAGCCGGCACGGCGCCCCGGTCGGCCGGGCGTTCCGGGTCCTCTTTAAAGCCGTGCAGCGGGTCGTATCGATCGTAGCGTCGGAGGTACTCCCGCCGATCTCCCCGATACCGTCGCGTATCGTAGTAGTACGGGCGGTCTTGCAGAAAGTACACCATTCGGCCACAGGATCCATAGTTGGGCGTCCAGCCCCATCCCGAGTCGTAGTATCGATCCGAGCACGCGTACCTCGGGTATCGATGGACCCCGCCCACCTGGTAGCTGAAATAGTCGCCCACCCAGGGCGTCGAAGGCCACCGCAGCAGCCGGCTGATCTGCTGAAGGGCGAGGAACGGATCGCCTCGCACCACTCTGCCGGCGTACCGCCAATCCCATGGCGAACCGGCTCCACTCCGGAAGGTACCGAAATCGAGCGGCGTCGGTGAGGCAAGGATATAGAAGTACCCTATCCCGGGACTCTGCGCCCGCCACGCGGATCCCCGGCGGAACGCGAGCGTGTGGGTTCGGCCTCCACGCACGTAGTCCTCGTCCCACGGTGAAGAGGGATAAACGAAGTCGAGATAACCGTTCGGATCGATATGCACGATCGCGACATAGGCGTCCTCGCTCAGAGAGAATCGCACGTCCAGCGGGTCACCCGGCCGGAAGGAGTCGGGGCTGCGATCGATCCAGACGCGCGCGTCGATCGGACGACCGGGAGTGAAGCTCTGACCTGGCAGAGCCGAGGGCATCAACGCGAAGCCCAGACCGGCCGTCAACGTGAGTATCGCATTCTTGAGCTGCATACGGCCTCCTGAGACCGTGTCAAAAAGCGCGGAAACCGCATGGCGACGGATTCAGCTTCCTGGGAGCGCGGGCCTCTGGCCCGCATGGAGGCTGCCTTCTGAGCGGGCGTCCGGCGCTCCAGGGGGATCGCGCGTAGTTTCTGCTCCTCTTCGTTTCCAGGTAACGGCGGCACACCGTCTCGCTGGGTGGGCGGTGCCCTGGGAGATCTACCACTCGAAGGGCCTCTGATGTTCCGACGACCGACACTCCGTTGGGTACCGCGGCTGCCCTGCTCCCGGGAGATGGATGCTGAGGGTGTGTAGCGGGCATCCGCTTTCGCGGCATTGACTCGGGCGTCGAGATTGCAATAGCTTTTCAGGTTTCCGTCCTTCCGGGAGCCCCGCGCGGAATTGAGGGTGTCCCGGCGCATGGTGATGCCCGAGGACTCAGCGAAGTCCGTTTTTCTTCCAGGTACGTTGAGGTAGTTTACACGGCCGTGCCGCATTCCTCCCTGGTCGACGCGTTTCAAACCACACCCAGCTTCGCGGAGCTCGCGCGGAGCCTCCCCGCCGCGGGTCGATCCGTGGGGGTCGACGGCCTTGTCGGGTCGTCGGCCGCCCTGCTCCTTGGGACGTTGCACCGAAACGCGCCGGAGCGGATCTGGGTGGCCGTAGCGAATGGGCCCGACGCTGCGGAGCACCTCGTTGCGGACGTCGAGTCGCTGCTGGGCGAGGGCCATGCGCTGCTCTATCCCCAGCGGGAGTCGCTCGCGTACGAATCCAGCGAGCCGGACTTGGAGATCGGGGGATTGCGAGTCGAGGCGGTCGAGGCCCTGCTCACGGCCCGCGCCGCCATCCTCGTGACGACGCAGCGTGCCATCCAGGAGCGTTCTCCGAGCGTCGACCGGCTGGACGAGCTGCAGCTTCAGCTCTCGGTCGGGATCGTGGTGCGGCCAGCGGAGATCGTGGAGCGGCTCCAGCTCATGGGCTTCGAGCGGGTCGCGAGCGTTGAGGAAGTGGGCCAGTTCGCATCGAGGGGCGGGATTCTCGACCTGTTCGGATTCGGCACGCCGGAGCCGGTCCGCGTCGAGTTCTGGGGGGACCAGATCGAATCGATCCGGAGGTTCGACGTACTCACCCAGCTTTCCGTCGGGCCCGTCGAAGAGATTCGTGTCCTTCCAGTCGACGTGCGCTTCGCGCCGCCCGGGAACGGTAGTTCCTCCCACGGCGAGGTTCGAAAGAGATCTGTCCTTTCCTACCTGCCACCGGATGCGACGCTCTTCCGGTTGGAGGCGGAAACGGCCGAAGCCGAGTGGAAGCAAACCTGGGCAGAGGTTCAGCGGCTCCACGCAGCCGAGTTGAAGTCCGGAAGCTCACCCGAGGCTCCGGACCAGCTTTTTTCCCCGCCGGATGAGGTGGCCGCCGAAGTCGCTCGCTTCCCGCAACTGTTCGTCGGACCGGGCGCACACGCTGATGCGTGTTCCGTCGCCTTCCAGACGACGCCTCCCGAGCCCATCGAACGGGATATGCAGCGGATGGGGGAGGTTCTGCGGTTGGCATCCCTCGACCGCGAGCGGACGCTCATCCTGTGTGACAACGAGGGACAGCTCGAACGGCTCCAGGACCTGCTCGCCGACTTGCGAATCGATCGTGGAGTTACCCTCGCGACGGGATCGCTTCGCGGTGGGTTCATCCTCGAGCAGGCCGTCCCCCGTTACAGGGTACTCACCGATCACGAGATCTTTCGCCGCACACGACGTCTACGGAGACGCCGTCAGTTCCGTGGGGGCGTCGCGCTGGAGAGTTTCGCCGCTTTGAAGTCGGGCGACTATGTCGTGCATATGGACCACGGCATCGGACGGTTTCGCGGGATGGAGCACGTTCGAGTGGGCGAGGAGGTGGTCGAAACCCTCGTGATCGAGTATGCGGGCGGAGAGCTGCTGCGGGTTCCCGTCCACCGGATCGACCTGATCGAGCGGTGGGTCTCTGACCGCGATGACTCCTCCCCGCCACGCGTCCACAAGATCGGCGGCAGGGAGTGGTCGCGCACGAGGGATCGGACCCGAAAGGCGATCGAGGAGATGGCAGCGGAGCTCGTCGAGCTCTACGCCTCCAGGGAGGCCGCGACGGGCTTCGCCTACTCGCCCGATACCCGTTGGCAGAAGGAGATGGAATCCGGGTTCCTCTTCGAGGACACACCGGATCAACGCCAGGCGACCGAAGCGGTCAAGCAAGACATGGAGTCGCAACGCCCGATGGACCGCCTGGTCTGCGGCGACGTCGGCTACGGCAAGACGGAGGTGGCGATACGGGCAGCGTTCAAGGCCGTCCAGGACGGTCGGCAAGTCGCCGTCCTCGTCCCCACTACCATCCTGGCCGAACAGCATCTGCACAGCTTCTCAGAAAGGCTGGCCGGCTTTCCCGTCCGGATCGAGGCGCTCTCCCGCTTCCGAACGGCCAAGGAGCAGGCCGAAGTGCTGGAAGCGATGAAGGCCGGCGCGATCGACATCGTAATTGGAACCCATCGCCTGCTCTCCACCGACGTCGAGTTCTGCAACCTGGGCCTACTCGTCGTCGACGAAGAGCAGCGGTTCGGCGTCAAACACAAGGAGCGGCTGAAGCAGTTGAAGCGCACTGTCGATGTGCTGACGCTCACCGCGACACCGATCCCGAGAACCCTACAGTTTTCGCTGCTCGGCATTCGCGACATGACGCTGATCCAGACGCCGCCTCGCGATCGTCAGCCGATCATCACCCACGTGCTTCCGTGGTCCGATGCGGTGATCGAAGATGCGATCCAGCGAGAGCTCGACCGCGGCGGGCAGGTCTTCTTCGTTCACAATCGGATCGAAACGATCCACACGTTGGCGCGGCGGATCCAGACGCTGATCCCGAAGGGTCGAATCGCCGTAGGTCACGGGCAGATGCGGGAGAAGGAGCTCGAGGAGATCATGAGGGGATTCGTCGCCGGCGAGGTGGACATCCTGGTGGCGACGTCGATCATCGAGAGCGGCTTGGATGTGCCGAACGCCAACACGCTGATCGTCGATCGCGCAGACCAGTTCGGGCTCGCGCAGCTCTACCAGATCCGCGGGCGCGTCGGTCGATCCCACCACCGCGCCTACGGCTACCTGCTGATCCCTGAGAACGTCTCGGAGGATGCCGAGAAGCGACTCCGGGTGCTCGAGCACTTCACGGAGCTTGGCAGTGGGTTCGGGATTGCGCTGCGAGACCTCGAACTTCGCGGCGCCGGCAATATTCTGGGGTCCGCGCAGTCGGGGTTCGTGCACACCGTCGGGTTCGACACGTACATGCGAATGCTCGACCAGGCCGTCCGCCGGCTCAAAGGCGAAGGTGCGGAGAAGCCGCACTCGACAACCGAGGTCTCGATCGATGGGGCCGCCTACATCCCCGATGAATATGTGCCCGACGAGGCACAGAAGCTCCACCTCTATCGACGCCTCTCCAGCTTGCAGCAGCCCGAGGACGTGGATTCGATGCGGCGAGAACTTCGCGACCGGTATGGTCCACTCGTACCGGAAGTGGAGACCCTCCTGGATACGGAAACTTTGCGCCTGCTCGGCACAGAACTCGGCGTCGAGCGTATCCTAGTGCGCCCGTGGGACGCCCGGCTCAACTTCTGCTCCGGAGTGGTGCCGAAGATGGCTGCCCTGCAACGGGTTTTCACGAACTATCAGCTCGAAGTGGAGCTTCAGCGGACTTTCCCGCTGTCGCTGACCCTATATCGTCGGGGTCCGGAGTCCGTGGCAACGATGCTGATCGGGGCCCTGCGTGCCTTGACGCGAGACCGATCGGCGGCCGCGTGAATTCGTACCCTGACGCCTTTGCAACCTATGCTGGAGAACCAGATGATCTCCTTTTGCCGCGCCGGCTCCCGGTGCATCGAGCCCGCCCGTCGGCGGGCACTACCGATCGCCGGTGTCGTTCTCTTGAGCGCCTGCAATGGCCTCGGCGAGGCGATGACCGCCCACACGGATGTGGTTGCGCGCGCCGGAGGCATGGAGCTGCGAGTCGAGGAGGTGGTGGAGATCCTGGGGGGGAACGCCCAGATCCCGCCGGATCCTGAAGTGGTGAGGGCCCTGTCCGACCTCTGGATCGACTACGCCCTCCTCGCCACCGCCGTCGCGGAGGACACGAGCCTGGCCGCACTCGACATGGACACGTTCATCGAGCCGATCCGCGACCAGGCGGTCATCGCCCAGCTGCGCGAGCAGGTGATCGAGACCGACACTGTGTTCGATGAGGCCGAGGTCGAGCAGCGCTGGGCGACGGAAGGTCCGGGGGCGGAGATCCGGGCTCGCCATATCCTGCTTCGCATCCCCCCGAATCCGACCGACGTGCAACGGGACAGTGTCGCACAGCTGGCGGCATCGCTCCGCGAACGCGCGGTCGGGGGGGAGTCTTTCGAGGATCTGGCACAGGAGTACTCCGAGGACCCCGGCACCGCCGCACGGGGCGGTGATCTGGGCTTCTTCAGCCGGGGCCGCATGGTCGAGCCGTTCGAAGAGGTGGCCTTCGCGCTTGCCGAAGGCGAAGTCAGCGACGTCGTAGAGACCCCCTTCGGGTACCACGTCATCCTCGTGGAGGAACGCCGACAGCCGGAGCTCGGGGAGGAGCGGGAGCAGTTTCGCCAGTTCCTCGTCCAGCAGGAGGTCCAGAACGCGGAGCTGGAATACCTGGAGTCGTTGACGAACGAGGTCAACGTGCAGGTGCCGGCCGAGAACCTCGAGGTCGTGCGTGAGGTTGCCGGGCGCCCCAACCGAGACCTTACGGGGCGACAGGGAAATCGAACCATCGCGACGTACGAGGGCGGCGAGCTCACCACAGGTGAGTTCCTGACCTTCGTGCGAACCCAGCCGCCCCAGGTCCAGAGCGCGTTCGCCTCGGCCACGGACGAACAGCTCGAGAACGCGGTCCGACAGCTGGTGCAGATGGAGCTGCTCCTCGCCGAGGCGGAGGAGCGAGGCATCACGCTGCCACCGGAGGACGAGCAGCAGATCCGTACGGAAGCCCAACAGATGATTCGCCAGCTCATCGACGCGAGTGGCTTCGTCGCCGCCGCGCGGCAGAACGCCGACCCCTCGGCTCTGGACGAGCATGTCGGCGAGCTGGTCCAGGCCATCGTGGGCGGTGAGGCCGAGTTCGTTCCCCTGGGCCGGCTCGGGGTGGTTCTCCGCGACCTCTATCCCTATGAGATCAATGAGGAGGCTTTCCCCGAGGTGGTGAGCGAGCTCGAAGAGATCCGCGCGCAGCAGCCGCCTCCACCGGCCCCTGGGACGCCGGGAGTGGCGCCGGGACAGCCGGGAGTGGCGCCGGGACAGCCGGGAGTGGCGCCGGGACAGCCGGGAGCGGCGCCGGTACAGCCGTCAGTTCCCGAGGCTCCGCTCACGCCGGCCGACTCCGCGCCCTCGGTTCAGTAGAGGTTCGGAATGTGCCCCGGGAGAACAGGAACCTCGGTCTAGATTTCCGCGTATGATCTCGGACCAAACGGAACCCCCAGCCGTCATCCCCGCGAAAGCGGGGATCCAGTCGCACCGCAGGCGACGAGAAACTGGATTCCCGCCTTCGCGGGAATGACGCTGCAGCCTCCGAGACGACTGCATCTGGTGGCCAGGGCGGGCCGGAAGGCAAGTTTGTGCCGAGTGATATACGGTCGCTCTCAACGATAGGAACAACATGCGCATCGTCGCTCCTCTTCTACTCGTTCTTGCGGCGGGTCCCCTGCAGGCGCAGATCGGGCAGACGCCGAACGGTGACGCAGAGCTCGTCGACCGGGTCATCGCCGTGGTCGGCGATACGGTTCTGCTGATGTCGGACGTCCAGGAGGAGCTGAGCCAGATGGCCTCCGCGGGTCAGCTTCCTCAGGATTCGGCGCAGCGGGAGGCTGCGTCTGAGCAGGTGTTTCAGCGTAAGCTGGACGACCTCGTCCTGGTCTCGGCCGCGCTCGAGGAGGGAGTGACGGTTCCGGACGAGCAGGTGAACGAGCAGGTCGACCTGCAGATACAGCAGGTACAGCAGCGGTTCGGCTCCGAGGCGGCATTCACGGAGGCGCTCGCCGAATCGGGTCTCACCCGCGATCAGTATCGGCAGGTGCTCGTGGGCCAGACTCGCGACGAGATACTGGTGCAGCAGTTCGTCGGCAACCGGCTGCGCAGTCGGGCCCGGCCGGTCATCGACGAAGACGAGATCGTGGAGTTTTTCGAGACCCAGAAGGAGTCCCTCGGAGAGCGGCCGGCCTCGGCCAGCTTCGAGCAGGTCGTCGTTTCTCCCGAACCATCGCCCGAGGCACGAGCCGAAGCGATCGCCACGGCTGAAGAGGTGTTGGGCGAGCTCACGTCCGGCGGCGATTTCGAGGTGCTCGCCCGCCGGTTTTCGGACGATCCGGGAAGCGCCGAACATGGCGGCGACCTCGGCTGGTTCCGACCGGGGCAGATGGCCCCAGCGTTCGAGCGAGCGGCGTACTCCCTCCGCCCTGGCCAGACCAGCGGCCTCGTCGAAAGCCAGTTCGGCTTCCACATCATCCGGCTAGACCGCCAGCGGGGTGCCGAGCGTCAGGCGAGGCACATCCTGATTCAGCCGGAGGTCACGCCGGCAGACGTGGAGGGCGCCCGAGAGCGCGCCGACTCCGTGGCTCAGGCCATCCGTGACGGCGCACGAATCCCCGACCTTGCCGATCTCTACAACGACGAGGAGGCCTACCCGGCTACGGTGACGCGTGTCGCGCTCGACGGGTTGCTTCCCGGCTATTCTGATGCGTTCGAGGCAGCGAGCGAGGGTGACCTGGTCGGCCCCGCCGAAATCGAAGATCCGCGAACCGAGACGGTCTGGCTGGTCGCACGGCTGATCGACAAGGCACCCGCCGGTGCGTATACCCTGAACGATGTCCGGGAGCAGGTCCGCCAGCAGCTCGAGCGGCAGGAGATGCTTGAGGAACTGCTGGAGGAGCTGAGAGACGAGGTTCACATTGATGAGCTGAGGTGACGGACCGGACGGAGAGGCTGGACATCGTCCTGAACCGTCTCTGCCTCACGCGTAGCCGCAGCGAAGCGAAGAACGCGTGTGAAGTGGGGGCGGTGCTCGTCGGTGGCCGGCCGGCGCGAGCGAGCCAGTCCGTGGTCCCGGGTGACCAGATCGCTCTGCGGTTCAAGAACCGGCTCCTGGAAATCCGAATCCTCGAAGTGCCGGGAAAATCACTGTCGAAGAAAGCGGCGAGGGAGCTTTTTGAAGTCGTTCGGGATGAACGGCTCGAAGGCCGTTGAGCAGTAGCGTTCTGGAGGCGACGTAATGGCGATCGCGCCGCGTGGCCGGCCCCGAATCGGTATTACCCTCGGCGACCCACGGGGCATCGGCCCGGAGATCGTCGCGGCAGTGCGGAGCGACGAAGAAGTCTCGGAATCGGCGGAGCTCGTCTTGATCGGACCGGCTGGAACGACTGCCGGTGAGCCGGACGAGGAGATCGGCTCGTGGCGATCCGATGAGGGGAATGCGACGGCAGGGCGACTTGCCGGCCTCGCCATCGAGCGTGCGATTTCCGTCGCCCTCTCGGGACAGGTCGACGCTCTCGTGACGGCACCGATCGACAAGGCCGCCTTCCACGCCGGCGGCTGGCATTTCCCCGGACACACCGAGATGCTCCGCGACCTGACGGGAGTCTCCGCCGTAGCGATGATGATGGCAGCGGAGCGAACCCGACTCGGGGGTCCTCTCCGAGTCGTCCTTGCGACGACGCACCTGCCCCTTCGCTCGGTTGCCAGCACGATCAGCGCCGATCTCCTCGTCCAACAGGCGACACTCACGCACGACGCCCTACGCGACCGCTGGGGTATCGCGCAACCCCGCATCGCCCTTTGCGCGTTCAACCCTCACGCGTCGGATGGCGGTCGCTTCGGCGACGAGGAGGCTCGGATCTACGCGCCTGCCCTGGAGGCCCTCGGCCTGTCCGGCATCGACACCACGGGCCCCATTCCCGCCGACTCCGTCTACAGACGCGCCGTTGCGGGCGAGTTCGATGCGGTGATCGCACCCTATCACGACGTCGGGATGGCTCCCTTCAAGACCGTCTCCTTCGGAACGGGGGTCAACGTCACATTGGGTCTCCCTTTCCCCCGCACGAGTCCCGACCACGGAACGGCCCTCGACATCGCGGGTAGTGGGCGGGCGAATCCGGCCTCGATGCGCGAAGCCGTGCGGCTGGCGGCCCGCCTATCCGGCCAATTTCGCACTCCTCTGGTCAGCGACCCGCTCTAGTAGGCGGTTCACAACAGGTTTCAACCTGCTCGGCCCCTCTCGCCCGAACGTCGAGTCGCGCCTGTGATCAAACTGACCGGGGTCTCCAAGGTGTATCCGCGAACCGGCTACGCCCTGCGAAACGTGAACCTGCATGTTCCCAAGGGCAGTTTCGTCTTCCTCACGGGCCACTCTGGGGCGGGCAAGTCGACGATCCTGCGGCTGATCCAGATGGCGGAGCTCCCGACCGAGGGCGAACTTCGTGTCTCCGGGACCTCCTCGGCGCGGCTCAGGCGAAGCGACGTGCCGAAGCTGCGGCGCAAGATGGGGATGGCGTTTCAGGATTTCCGCCTGCTGAAAGACCGAACGGCGGAGGAGAACGTCGCGTTCGCCCTCGAGGTGACGGGGGCCAGGCGGTCATTGATCCGACAGCGGGCCGCGCGACTGCTCGGAAAGGTTGGCTTGGCGGCCCGGGGGCAAGCCTTTCCCGAGGAGTTGTCGGGGGGCGAGAAGCAGCGGGTCGCTATCGCTCGCGCCCTGGCGAACGAACCGTTCATCCTCCTCGCGGACGAGCCGACCGGAAACCTCGACGAGCGAGCGAGTAGAGGAATTCTCGATCTCTTTCGTGAGATCAACGCTAACGGTATGACCGTCGTGATGGCCACCCACGACCTGGAGCTCGTGCGACGGCACCCGAGCTATCGGGTGGTCGAGTTGTCCGCCGGGGAGGTCGTGTTCGATTCCGCGGGGACCGTGCGCGAGGAGGCGGGCTGATGCTACAGGCGCTTCGGGGCGCCCTGGCCGCGTTTCGCCGCACCCCCGTTCTGGTTGTGATCTCGATCTTGGCGGTGAGCCTGAGCCTGTTCGTGTTCGGGCTCTTTGCTCTGACGGCGTTCAACATTCGAGGTGCGCTGAGCGAGATCGAGGAGCGAGTGGAAATCGTCGCCTACCTGTCGGATGATGCGACGGCCGAGGAGGCGGGGCGCGCCGAGGTCGAGATTCGTGACCACACCCAGGTTCTCGACGTTCGGTACGTTTCGAAAACCGAGGCGCTTGCCATAGCCGGGAGGGAGCTCCCGGAGTTTCGTGAGGTCTTCTCTGGCCTCGACGCGAACCCACTCCCGGCCTCGTACGAGATTCGCCTCCGGCCGGGCTATCGAACACCCGAGGTGGTCGAAGCCGTTACGGCGCAGGTAATCGCCTATCCGTTCGTGGAGGAGGCCGACTACGGGCGGGACTGGGTCGCCCGACTCGTCTCCCTGCAACGAATCGCCGCCGGGGCGACGGTCATCATCGGCGGTGCGTTCGCCGCCGTCGCAGGGATCATCATCGCGACCGCCGTCCGCATCGCCGTAGCCGCCCGCCGGGAAGAGATCGAGATCATGCGCCTCGTCGGGGCGACGGACGGCTTCATTCGAAGGCCCTTCCTGATCGAAGGATGGCTCACGGGCCTGATCGGCGGCCTCATCGCTGCCTTCCTGACCTACCTGGCGCACCGCTTCGTCAGCGCGACGCTGATGGAGATCAACTGGCTTCCTGCGGAGTGGCTGATGCTGGCCGTGCTCGCCGGATCCGCCTACGGCCTTTTGACGAGCGCCTTCGCCGTGCGCCGCCATCTGCGCGGCCTGTGACGGACGCCCGCACGATGGGTAGAGCGGCCCGCCTTCTGTTCGTGCTTCTCTTTCCGATCGCGTGCCTCGAGGCCCAGGCGCCAACCGATCGGGAGATTGCGGAAAGTCAGCGCCGACTGGAGGTGCTCCAGCACGAGCGAGAAGCGCTTCGAGAGGAGATGACGCGAATCCGTTCCCGCGTGAGCGACCTGTCGAGCGAGTTGGAGAACGTCACAGAGCAGCTCGATGCATCGTCGTCCCTCATAGCGGAGATGGAGTTCCAGATCGCCCAGCGGGAAGAGCAGGTCGAAGCCAACAGTCGGGACCTCCAGGACGCTCGCAACGAGCTCGCTCAGCGCAAGGCAGTCCTTGACCGCCGCCTACGAGAAATCTACAAGCGAGGCCCCCTGCGAACCTGGGAAGTGCTGTTGACGGCGGACAGCTTTTCCGACCTATTGAGCCGCTACAAGTATCTCTTTCTGATCGCAAGGCACGACCGACGAGTGGTCGATGAGGTAGCGCAACTCGAGGACGAGCTACGGGTCCGGGAGCGCGTCCTCAGGGCGAGCCTCGGGCAACTCGAGTCCGTTCGCGACGAACGCGCCCTGGAGCTCGAGACCCTCGCTGCCCTCCGGGAGCAACAGGCGCAGGCACTCGCGAACCTTCAGACGCGCGAGCGAACGACAGCCGACCGCCTTGAGCGGGTCGAGAGAGACGAAGCACAGCTCAGCGCCACGATCGAGCGACTCGAGTTGTATCGCCGCGAGGCCGAGCTCGCCTCGGGCTCCGGAGACGGTGCAGCCGAGGAGGCCGCACCTCTGATCGCCAGCTTGACACCGAGCCGGATGGGGCAGCTGGCCTGGCCCGTCGAGGGTCGTCTGCTCTACGAGTTCGGCCGCGCGCAACGGCCGAACGGCACTGTCGTGCGTTGGAATGGCATCGGGATCGGTTCGCAGGCGGGCACCCCGGTCCATGCCGTCGAGGCCGGCGTGGTCGTTCTGGCGGGGCCCTTCGAGGGATACGGACCGACGGTCGTGCTGAGTCACGGCGGTGGCTACTATAGCCTCTACCTCTACCTCAGGGATATCCAGGTGACTGAAGGACAGGCCGTACGGCCGGGAGAGCCGATTGGCACCGTCGGCGGCGAGACCACCTCGGGGGGCCCGCACATCGAGTTTCAGATCCGCGCGCCCGGCGGTCGAGCGGTCGATCCGATCGGCTGGCTGGAGCGGAGATAGCCTTGGCTCTCCCGGCGATCCACGGACACGCCGAAGTGCGCGCGGCTCTTGCTCGAGCCGTGCGCTCGTCGACCTTCCCGCAGTCCATCCTTCTCCACGGCCCGGAAGGCGTCGGAAAGGAGCGGCTCGGGCTCTGGATCGCCATGCTGTTGATGTGCGAGCAGGAGCTGGAAGAGCCCTGTGGACGCTGCGCTTCGTGCCGGTTGGGCGAGCGGCTCGAGCACCCCGATGTTCATTGGTTCTTCCCCCTGCCTCGTCCCGACGCTTCCTCCCCCGGAAAGCTACGGGAAAAGCTGGAGGACGCGCGCGCGGTGGAGTTGCAGCGCCGCCGTGCGAATCCCTTCCAGGAACCGGAATATGACAGAGCACCGGCTCACTTCCTCGCGTCGATCCGAACTGTCCAGCGACTGGCGTCACTCCGTCCGACGAGCGGCCAGCGCATGGTCTTCGTGATCGGGGACGCCGAGCTCATGGTTCCACAGGAATCGTCTCCGGAAGCGGCGAACGCCTTCCTCAAGCTCCTCGAGGAGCCACCCGCCGGGATGACGTTCATCCTTACATCGTCCCAGCCGGGAGCGCTGCTGCCGACGATCCGATCCCGCGTGCCGTCGATTCGTGTGACGTCGGTCCCGGAGCGTGAGATCCATGACCTGCTGACGGAAGCCGACCTCGTTCCGGCGGATCAACGAGCGAGGATCGCCCGCCTCTCTCGCGGATCCGTACGGCGCGCCCTGAGACTCGTCACCTCGGGCGCCGGCGGACTGGACGCGGATCGGAAGGCGGGTCGGGACCTGTTGCTGGCCGCCCTCGCGAACGACTCCACCGCGCGACTCGGCGCCGCTCACGACCGGAGGCCTGCGGGTGCTCGCAACGACCTCGTGAGCCAGCTCGATGCTTTGGCCGAATGGCTCCGGGACCTCCTCGCCGTCGCCTCGGGCGCACCCGAGCGGGTGACGGACCCGGACGCGGTCCCGATGCTCGCGCGGGCTGTCGACCAGCGAGGAGTCGCCGTCCAGGGCGTGATGGAGGGTTTGGAGAGAGTATCCCGGGCCCGAGAGCTGGCCCAGTACAACGTAAATCCGCAGTTGATCGTGGCGGATCTACTGCGCAAACTCCAGCGGGACCTACTTCCGGCGACCACGACTGGAGGATCGACGTGAGCTCGGAAGGGTTCACCCACCTCGACGAGCACGGCCGGCCACGGATGGTCGACGTCGGCGGAAAACGTCCGACCCATCGACGAGCAGTGGCCGAAGGACAAATCGTGATGAGCCCGGAGACCGCTCGAGCCATCGCGAGCGGCGCGACGAAGAAGGGCAACGTCCTCCTGATCTCCGAGGTGGCGGGAATCGCCGGGGCGAAGCGCACGTCGGATCTCATTCCGCTCTGTCACCCGGTGTCGCTATCTTCCGTCGAGGTGCGTCTCGAGGTCGACCGAGAACTCCCCGGCGTCCGCGCAACAGCGTCAGCGGAAGTGGTGGAGCGAACCGGCGTCGAAATGGAGGCACTTACTGCCGTCACCGTCGCCTTGCTCACGGTCTACGACATGTGCAAGGCGCTCGACCGCGGGATGCGGATCGAGGGGGTCCGTCTTCTGCGGAAGGAAGGTGGACGTAGCGGGACCTGGACAGCCACAACGGAGAATGAATGAGCGCAGGCATCCGCGTCGGGACCGAGCCCACCGACTTCGATTCTGGAAGTTACGTCGAGGCGCTCCTCCTGAAGTTGCAGGCAGATATCGCGGCCAGGAAGCGGCCGCGACGGGAGGTCAAGCCCCTCCTGAAGGTTGTGTCAAGCACGGATAGAAATGTCCCCCGGATTCAACGGATAGAAATGTCCCCTGGTTTTGAAGGGTGAGTTTCCACGCGCTGCTGCGGAGAGCCCCTTGGGATCGCTCGCAGCAGCAGCGTGTG
>WHSP01000120.1:0-14083 GCA_009380025.1 Gemmatimonas sp.
GCCTCACTCGCGGCTCGTCGCGCGCCTTGATCTGCACGATTTCTCTTCGGCCTTCTAGAAGCCTGTTTTCTACAGTCTTCTAGCCTCGACGGACAGGCCCCGCGCCCTATTCCGAGCTGCCACCGGACACGATGTATCGAGCCTCCCCGCACGGGCTTGTCGCCGCCTTCACCGTCGCCCTCTTTGCCACGGCGCCCACCCCCCTTCCGCTCGCCGCTCAGACCAGGCACGGCGGGGTCCCGACGCCCGAAGAGGTCCTCGGCTACGGGCTTGGGGAGCAGTTCACCGACTACTACGGGGTGCGGGAATACGCGACGGCCCTCGCCGATGCCTCGCCCCTGGTGGACTACTTCCCGTATGGCGAGTCGGTCGAGGGACGGGAGCTCATGCAGCTCGTGATCGCGTCGCCGGCGAATCACGAGCGCCTCGAGGACATCCTTGCGTCGCTCGCGTCTCTCACGCGCTCGGAGACGAGTGCGGAGAGCGCCGAAGAGGTGGCTCGGTCGAACCCGGCGGTCGTCTACTTCAGCTACGGAATCCATGGCAACGAGAGTTCATCTTCCGAGGCCGCGCTGTGGACCGCGTACGACCTGGTCACCGGGGATCCCTCCGTTGCCGGCGTGCTGGACTCGCTCATCGTTGTCATCGACCCGGTCACCAACCCCGATGGAAGGGAGAGGTACGTCCAGTGGTATCGGTCCGTCGTAGGATCCCAACCGAATCCGGAATCGCAGACGCGAGAGCACCGCGAGCCGTGGCCGGGGGGCCGCTACAACCACTACCTCTTCGACCTGAACCGCGATTGGGCGTGGATGACGCAGCCGGAGACACGGGCTCGAATTGCCACCTGGTGGCGGTGGAACCCGCAGGTGCACGTGGACTTCCACGAGATGAGCCCGAACTCCAGCTACTTCTTCTTCCCCGCGAGCCCTCCTATCAATCCGATCTACCCCGAGCACGTTCTGGAATGGGGCCACCGATTCGGGGAGGGGAACGCTCACGCCTTCGATTCCAACGGCTGGCACTACTTCACGGGGGAGAGCTACGACATGCTCTATCCAGGCTACGGTGACTCGTGGCCCAGTCTCCATGGCGCGATCGGGATGACGTACGAGCAGGCCGGTGGTGGCGGCGCGGGCCTGGCCTACCTCCGAACCGATGGCGATACGCTGACGCTCCACGATCGGGCGAGCCGCCACCGAACGGCCGGTGCCGCCACCCTCCGTACCGCCGCAGCAGGCAAAACCCAGCTCCTGCTCGACTTCGCGGAGGCCCATCGGACCGCCGGCGAAGGCGCCGCCGACATCCTCCTGTTGCCCGGTACCGATCCGAGCCGTCTCGAAGATCTAGTCCGACACCTGCTGGCGCAGGGGATCGAGGTGGAGCGGGCGACAACGTCCTTCCAGACCTCCGCAGCGCCCTATCGCGGCTACGAAGCCAGGCGGGACTTCCCGGCCGGGTCCGCGCTCGTGCGCGCTCGGCAGCCCCGGGGCCGTCTCGCACTCACCCTGCTCCAACCCGAGACGGAGCTCGAGGCGGAGTACTCCTACGACATCTCCGCCTGGTCCCTCCCCTACGCCTACGGCGTCGAGGCCCATCGTGCGCGCGACGTCCCCGGAACGGAGTGGGAACCGGCCAGCGGCGGGAGCCCCGCAGACAAGACCGTTCCACCATCGAGCTACGGGTACTTGGTGCCGCCGAACGACGCCGCTGCGGTGGGTATCGTGCAGTACCTCGCCGCCGGCGGCTCCGTTCGTGTGCTCGGTGAACCCTCGACCTTCGCCGGTCGCGACTGGCCCGCCGGATCCTGGTACCTCCCCGCCGCCAGCCATCCGGACGTCCACGAGCGCGTCCAGCAGACTGGGCTCGGGAGTCTCGCCGTCCCGGTCGCGAGCGGCCTGAGCGAGAGCGGGGCCGACCTCGGGAGCGCCAACAACCGGGTCGTGCAACTGCCTCGCATCGCCCTCGCCGGGGGAGAGGGTGTCGTCCCGACCTCCTATGGCGCCCATTGGTACTTTCTCGAACAACAGCTCGCCATACCCTTCGACGCGATCTTCCTGTCGGAGTTGCCGTCCCTCGATCTTGACGTCTACGATGTACTCGTCCTGCCCGACTTGCAGCGACCCCTCGGCGGCAACGTCCCGGAGGTGCTCGCCGAATGGGTTGACGGCGGAGGCCGCCTCGTCGCCATGGCGGGAAGCGCGGAGTCCGTCGCCTCACTCGCCGACATTCGTGCCCGCGAGGAAGAAGCACCATTGCTGGACCGACAGGAGCGCCTCGACCGTCTCCTCGGGACTCGTGAGGAGCGAGAGCGGGAGGGCTGGAACGATGAAGTCCCAGGCGCTATCCTCGACGTGAGACTCGATCCTGGTCACCCCCTCTCCTGGGGAGCCACCTACGATGGCTCCGACGATCGGCTCTTCGTCCTCCACGTCGGCGGCCTTGCTTTCGAGCCGATCGAGGACGCCGAGGTCGCCGCTTTCTTCACCCCTGAGACGACCGCCACTTCCGGCGTGATCTCCGACGAGAACCTCGAGCGCCTCAGGCGAGGCGCCTGGCTCATCACACGCAGCCGCGGCGCCGGTGAGATCATCCTCTTCGCCGACGATCCCCTCTTCCGGCTCTTCTGGAAGTCGACCATTCCGCTCTACCGAAACGCCCTCCTGCTCGGCTCGGGGTGACCCCAGCCAGGGGCGTTCACCGCAGAGCCGCGGAGTACGCAGAGAAGAACGGTCCGATGCCCGCCATCCGGATGCACCCACCCTGCCCCACCGAGCCTCCGGTCCTTGCGTACGAATTAGGTTAGCCTAAATTGTCCATTCGTAGTTACAAATTGCTTTTTTAGGCTGGGTCACTACGCTCCGCGCCGGCGTGTTGGCATCGCCTTCTTGGTGAACCGCTGCTCTGGGAACGGACTCCATTTTGAATCCTCGTTATCGCGAGATATCGGATCCGTCGTGGAATTCTCTGCGACCTCTGCGGCGCTGCGGTAAAACCCCGCACCGAACCCCGTTGGTGATGATGGGCGTAACGGCCCTCGCTGTGGTAGTCGCGTGCGACGCGCTAACAACGGAGCCACCTGCTGCAGGTGACGTCTTCGATGGGCCGCTCCCGGACCTGACAAATGAGGAGATGGCCACGTTCATTCGGGGCGACGAGGGCTTCGAGCGACCGTTCTCGGTGAACGAGGGATTGGGTCCGATCTTCAATAATGTGTCGTGCGGTGCTTGTCATAGCGCCGACGGCCGGGGCCGAGCGGAGAACGGCCTGATTCGGTTCAGCCTCGGGGGCGATCTTCTGCTGCACGTCGGGGGGCCGCAGATCCAGGACAAAGCGATCGCGGGGGCGGTTCCCGAGCGGCTGGAGAGCTTGCCGATGGGAGTGGAGACGTCGTTCCGGCTGCCGCCACCCGTCTTCGGCGTCGGCCTGATCGAGGCGATCCCTGAGTCGGCGATCCTGGCGAACGCCGACCCGTTGGATCTGGACGGCAACGGGATCTCGGGCCGGGCGAACATGGTGGTTCCGGAGGACTTCGTCCCGGGCGACGAGCCGGGTGGCTTCGTTATGGACGTGGAGTTTCCGGAGGGCCGGCCGCAGCTCGGGAGGTTCGGTCGAAAGGCTCAAGTGACGAGTCTGTTGGGGCAGGTGGTGACGGCGTATCGAGAGGACATGGGGATCACGAGCGACTTCCTGCCGGTGGAGAACAGGAACATGGTGGCGAGCCGGGGGACGGAGGGAGCGGATCGCGTCGCGGATCCGGAGCTGCCGGAGGAGGAGTTTCGAGCCGTGCTGGCGTACATCCGGCTGCTGGCGCCGCCGGCGCCGGGGGAGATGACGCCGCGCCGGGAACATGGAGAGGAGCTCTTCGAGAGCGTCGGCTGCGCGGGCTGTCACGTGCCGGAATTGGAGACGGGTCCGAGCTCGGTATCCGCGCTGGCGCATCAGCCGGTTCGACTCTACTCCGATCTCCTGCTGCACGACATGGGTGACGGCCTTGCGGACAACCGGCAGGATGGAGACGCCACGGGTCGCGAATGGAGAACCGCTCCGCTCTGGGGGCTTCGCCCGATGCGTGACTTCCTGAACGGAGAGGCCTTCCTGCTGCATGACGGCAGCGCTCGAAGCGTCGAGGAGGCGATTCTCCTCCATGGCGGGGAAGCCCAGGGTGTGCGCGATGCTTTTGTTGCGCTCGGCGAGGAGGAGCGCGAGGCCTTGCTCGATTTCGTGGAGTCCCGCTGAAGGCCTTCGATAAATCGCGCAGCTCTGCGTTACGCTTCCTCGCCGCTCCCTGCGGCGTACAAACGTACGCCTCGGTCGCGGCTCGTCGCGTGCCTTGACCTGCACGATTTCTCTTCGGCCTTCGACAAAGCTTGTCTACGAACAGTTTCAAATGAGCATCGATCGACGTGAATTCGTGAGGCTCGCTGCCGGTGCGGTTGGCGGAGTCGCCTTTCCTGGGTGCGCATCGGTCGCGATGATGCGCGTCTCGCCGGCGGATGGAATCCTGCGGCTCCCTCTGCAAGAGGTCCCGCAGCTAGTGCGGCCTGGTGGGTATCTGCGCGTTCAACCGGAGGGAAACGCCAACCCTGTGTACGTGGTGGCGGTGGAGGAGGGCGAGTATGTCGCCCTCTCCCCGATCTGTACGCATCTGGGATGCACCGTCGATATCGAGAGTAATCGGCTCGTCTGCCCGTGCCACGGTTCGACGTACGACCGAACCGGCGAGGTGCTACGCGGTCCAGCGGAGCGCGCTTTGACAAGGTATCCGACGACGGTCGTGGATGACGAGTTGATCATTCGACTGGAGGGTCAGGGATGAGGCCGGTCGAATCGATCACCATAGTACGCCTTGTCAGAAATACTGCCAGGAATTCGATCATCCTCAGTCGTCATCCCCGCGTCCTCAGTCGTCATTCCCGCGAAGGCGGGAATCCAGGACGCTCCGGCCGGCGGGGAAACTGGATCCCCGCTTTGGCGGGGATGACACTACTTGGCCGACTCAGAATACGTGGCTGTATTCACCTCCAGGTTTACTTAGCAGCTGTGTTGTGTGGCGTCTTCGGCGGGTCGCTCGCCGCCCAGGAAGCGCAGGACACGACGCCCTCTGAGAGGCCGTTCGTGGACGGAGGTGCGTACGACAAACCGTACCTCACGCGCTTGATGGGTCGCACCGCGATCGGCGGCTACGCGGAGGCGCACGCCCGATGGGAGGAGGCGGACGGTGTCACGGAGAACGCCGGCTTCGAGATGAGACGGTGGAACATCTTCACGTTCACCCAGGTGAACGACTACGTACGCGTCGGCGCCGAGTTGGAGTTCGAGGAGCTTGCGGAAGAGATCAAGCTCGAGTTCGCCGTGATCGACGTTATCGTCCACCCGTCGTTCACGCTGCGGGCAGGAGCGATTCTCTCGCCGCTGGGCCGGTTCAACCTCTCCCACGACAGTCCCCGAAATGAGTTCACGGATCGGCCGCTGGTGTCGACGGACATCATCGGCACCGCCCTGACAGAGCCCGGCGTCGGCGGCCTGGGGCAGTTCGGCCTCGGCCGTGCCGGACGCCTGACCTACGAGTTGTACGCCGTCAACGGATTCGACCAGGGACTGATCGACGACTCCCCGGACGGTACGCGGATCCCGGCAGGGAGGGCCAACATCGAGGACAACAACGCGTCTCCCGCGGTCGTAGGCCGCGTTGCGTGGAGCCCTCGTATCGGCTACGAGCTCGGCTTTTCGGGCCATCACGGAGCCTACAACGTCTTCCGGCTCGACGGCGAAGCGGTCGAGGAGCGCAACGACGTATCGATGTGGGTCGTGGATTTCGAAGTCGGTCTCGCCGGCGTTCAGTTCTCCGGCGAAGCGCTTACGGCCGCCATCGATATCCCGCCTGGTCTGCAGGGAATCTTCGCCTCGGAGCAGCGCGGACTCTACGCCCAGGCCGTGCGGCCGTTCGGCCGCGGCTGGGTGACAACGATGCCCGGCTCTTTCTTCGAGGCGGGCGCGCGGTACGATGCGGTCGACTTCGACGCCGACCTCGATGGGGACTCCGTTCAGCGGGCCACGCTGGGCTTGAACTTCCGGCCCACCCAGGATACCGCCCTGAAGCTCAACTACCTGCGCGGGAGATCTCGAGACCGTTTCAACAACCTCGGCGAGGAGGCGGGTTTCCTCTTCTCGATCGCGACGTACTTCTGATCGATAGGTTCCTTTATCTCGCCCGAAGACGCGAAGCCGGAAGGCCGAATGGGCTGCCGAGCCGGCTGAAGGCTTGGTCCACCGTGTCTGAACTATGGCTGGGTATTCGTGGTTCTCCCCCCAATGGTCATTCCCGCTGAAGTGGGAATCCAGCCGACTGGATCCCCGCTCCCGGCCTACGACCTGCCGGGACAGGCTTCGCGGGGATGACGGCCCTCTCTCACCCGGAATACGTGGCCATAGTTGCGACCAGAGGTACTGACCTCGCCCCGCAGCGGCAGGCTGGTCGCGAGTAGCGCCTTCGCGTTGGACCTTCGCGTTTCTCCGCGTCTCCGCGTGAGACCCGTAGTTCCTGTCGTGCCATGGCGTGTCGAGCCGCTTGCGCGCTCGGGTGCCAGGCTTTAGTGTCGGTAGGTTGGTTAGCGAATGGGCCCACGGAAGTCCGGTGAGAAGCCGGCGCGGCCCCGCCACTGTAAGAGGATGCGCGCGTATGAACGCGCGTGACCGGTCCGCTCGAAGCCACCAGGTCAGCAGGACGACCCCGGGAAGGTGAGCGTGTACCGCCTCGAGCCAGGAGACGAGCCCGATTCGCACCCGTATCAACCCCTCGAGGGAGGGGAGCGGGATCGCGGGGCCGTCTCAGCGGCCGCGTGATTGGGTCGCCGGCCCCGCTCCCCGTCCTTCCAGGATCACCAGGAAGGGCGGTTTTCTCATTAAGGCCAACCGCGTTTCGAAGACGGCGAATCGAGCAGTGCGCGGACGGGTATGGCACCCCGATCGCGCGGTGGCGATCGTCGTCTTTCTGATCGCGACCCTCGCCACACCCGCCGCTTCCCAATTCCCGGGGGAGTTGCGCGGCAGCGTCACGACTGAATCGGGCCGACCGGTCGCCGCTGCACAGGTCGAGATGCCGGAGGTCGGCCTGTCGACGCTGACGGACGCCGCCGGTCGGTTCTCGATGCGCGGTCTCGAGGCGGGCCGCTTCGTCGTCGTCGTGCAACGCATCGGGTTCGCACCTTGGGCGGGTGAGGTCGAGGTGACCAACGGCCGAGTGGCGCAGCTCAGGGTCGCGCTCGTCGAGGCGGCGGTGGAGCTGGAGGCCGTCAAGGTGGTGGCAGAAGAGCGCGTCGCGGGCGCGGCCGTGCGCCTGGCCCGCGAGCAGATCGAGAGGGCGGGGTCCCGCACCGCGGGCGACGTCGTCCGACTCGCGCCTGGCACAGTCGTCCAGGAGGGGAGCACAGGCGGAGCGCAGACGGTCAGCATCCGGGGCAGTGGTGCGGCGGCCGTTCTCGTGCTGCTCGACGGGGTGCCGCTGAACGATCCCGTGACCGGGGTGGCCGATCTCAGCACCGTACCCGCTGGGGCGATCGAATCGCTGACGGTGATCGCCGGTGCGCAGGGTGCCCGCTACGGACCGCGGGCCGAAGCCGGCGTCGTGTTGATCGAGACGCGGTCTGCGGAGACCGGTGTAGAGGGTCGCGCGGCCGCGGGAAGCCTCGGGGAATGGAGCGTGGCGGGGGAAGCGAGTACCGCCATCGAGGGGATCGACGTCAGCGTCGGAGGCCACCGGCGCGGGATCGGCGGGGCGTTCGACTACCCCCGGGTAGAAGGGGTCGACGAGACGATCGAACGCCGGGTGAACGCCGACCTCGTGGAGCGGGGCGCGTTTGCCGCTCTCCACACCGGTGCCGCAGGCGGTGAGGTCCGGGTGCGCGCGGGGGCGGCGTCGTTGGATCGAGGGCTTCCGGGAAAGGGCTACGCTCCCTCTCCGGCGGCCCGACAGGAGATGGATCGGCTACGAGGCGCAGTGACCTGGCGGCGCTCGGCTCGCCAACTTGCTACGACGGTTTCGCTCGCCGCGGTTTCTCAGCGCGCCCGTTTCGCCGACCCATCACCTCCGTTCGGACTGCCGTACGATGACGAGACACGCGTACGATCGTACGAGGCACGCGGTGAGATCGGTAGGCCGGGCGGCTCGGGCGCGTTGCGGGGAATGGGATCGGGCGTGGAGGTACATCGCCAGCACGTCGACGGTGGATCGCTCTCGGAGGGGGCGCCCCGCCTCCGTACCGATGCCGGCGCTTTTGCCCACACCGAAGCGGGTTTGCGGTTCGGTAGCTGGGACTTCGAGGTCTCCCTCGAGGGCCGGCTCGACCGCGACGGCCTCGCCGACCGCTGGTATCCCAATCGTGCCATCGGTGTCCATCTCACCCGCGGCCCCCTGGCCCTCCAACTCACGAACCGCAGCGGCTACAGCCCTCCCTCTCTCGGTGACCAGTTCTTTCGCGAAGGCGTAGCCGTCGCTCCGAACCCGGACCTGCAAGCCGAGCGGATTCCCTCTGAGTGGGAAATAGGAGCCCGTTCGACGGGGCACTTCTTCGCGACCGATGCCTCGGCCGGAGTGCGCCTCCATGCCGGCGACGTGCGCGGCATGATCGTCTGGCTCCCCGACTTCCGATTCGTCTGGAGCCCGCGCAATTCCGACGTAAAGCGACGGGGGATGGAGCTCTGGGGGGAGATCGATCACGCCGCTTCGGGGCTCCGCCTGGCGGGATCCTACTCGCTCGCCGCGGTCACGTACGATCGCGAGGGCGATGCGGACGACGTTCAGGTCGCCTATCGCCCACGTCACACCAGCCAGCTCACCGCCACCTGGCAAGGCGGACCGTGGCAGGCGGGAGTCGCCGCGCTCTATACCGGTGAGCGTAACCCGGCGCCGGCCGCGCTCAACCAACTGGAAGGGTTCTGGACGCTGGACCTGGATGCCGCCCGGTCTTGGCGAGTCCCAGGGGCCGACCTGACCACTGCCATCCACGTCGATCGAATCCTCGACGAAAAGAGCACGCTGATCTTCGGCTTCCCGGAAGCCGGCCGCCGGATCCGCTTCGAGGCGCGCGTGCGCCGGGCGGACGAATCCTGACTATCCCGAAACGGAGATTTGACGTTGACTCGTTCCGCCATACTTCTGCGACGTGCGCTTGCCATTCTCTCCGCTACCGCACTTTCTCTCGTCGGATGCGACGACTCGACCGGCCCGGGCGGCGTAGGCGGTGACGAGGTCGCTGTGGTGCTCAACAGCATCGACCGATCGCTCACCGTGATCTCCGTCGACGATACAACGGGCGCGTTCAATGTTGGCGTGTCTCCCGAGGGTACGCCGGTCGGTGTCGCCGCGCGCAACGAGATCGCCGTGGTGCCCCTGGGAACCTATCCCTTCGCGGCCGTGGTCGACCTCGAGGCGCGCGCCGTGGCCCACACCGTCGCTCTGCCTGCCGGGTCCGGGGCGACCGGTGCCGCTTTTATCAACGATTCGATCGCACTCGTCGCCAATCCGGACCTGAACAGCGTGACTCCGGTCAACGTGCGGCGAGGAACGGCTGGCGCGGCCATCCCGGTCGGAGTGTATCCGCACGAGATCGTCGCGGTCGGGGGGCATGCGTATGTGCTGAACGGGAATCTTGAAGACTTCGTTCCGGCGGGCCCCGGGACCGTCACCGTCATCGATGACGAGCTCGACCCGGTCGCGACGATCCAGCTCTCGGGCTTCAACCCCGGCAGCGCCGCTTTCGGCGAGGACGGGCGACTCTATGTGTTGAACTCCGGCAGCTTCGGAGCCGAGAACGGCTCGCTCTCTGTCGTCGACCTATCGTCCTGGACCGAGGTCGGGCACCATGAGGGTTTCGGCGACTTCCCCGGCGACGTCGCGGCGGCCGAGGATCGGGTACTCGTGTCGCTCTACGGAATCGGCATCCTCGAATGGAGCCCCAGCACCTCCAGCTTCGTGCGAGACCTCGATGAACCCCTCACCCCGGGCGATATTCCGCCCGTGGCAGATATCGGCTTCGATTCGCGGGGCCGCCTCTTCGCCGTCAACCCGGGCGGGTGCAGTGAACCCGGTGCCGCCTATCGCATCTCGAATGCCGGTGACGTCACAATGGAAGTCGAGACTGGCATCTGCCCCTTCGGGCTCGCCTTCACGGTCCTGCCGGCTGATTGAGATCTATATGGTTCCGTAAAGTCAACCGGGAAGCTGCTTTCACTATGGGTGACAGTCGTAAAGGGTAGGAAGGACGCACAAATTCGCCGGACGACCTGATCGCGAGATTTACGACACGTCGTCAGCGGCAAAGGGTGCGTGACGCTGTCGCGATGTCACTCCACGGGCGAAATAGGCGGGAACCGCTCGCCGAGCCATGTTTGCCATGTCGCCTCGACGTTCCTGGCGACGTCGGCCGCTGAATCGCCATAGAGATAGAGGCGCACCGGCAACATGACCGGCCCTCCCAAGGAAAGCGCGAAGAAGTGCGCAAGCGCGGGAGCCGGCTTGTCGAGTCGCAGGATCACCCCCGGCCATTCCGGCGGACTGACGACCTCGACGACACCGCTCAGCTCCGGTGCATCGTCAGGCGCCGTGACGCGCGCGCCCACGCTCGCACTTTGGGCGGAAGGGAGCATGAAAGGACTGGCAGCGGCCTTATCCGGTAACTGGGTAGCCAACAGCCGGTGTAGGGAGAACGATCACTGCCTCTGATCCGCCCAGGTGAGCTGTGCGATCGTCGCGGCCATCCCCGCCGCCGCGGTACAGACGACCACGGCCATGCTGCCCGCCGCAAGGGTCTCCGCCCGGGGGCCAGCCACGCCTGCGAAGAGGGGAACGATCGACCACGGGAACCATCGTCCCCACGCGGTCGCACCCAGAATGTTGCCGATGACCAGCATGACGATTGCGAACCCGAGCGGCAGAAGGTAGCCGCGTCCCAATGCGGATAGCCACGCTACCGGCGAGGCGAGCAGGAAGGCGATGCCGGCTGCCAGCAGAAGATCGGCGACACCGTTCGCCGCGATACTCGGTGTCAAGCCAGGCAGACCGAGGGCGACTCCGACGAGCGCCGCCTCGGCGATCATCAGCCCTGTGCCCGCGGCCATCCAGCCGAGCACGACGACGAGTTTCGCGATGACGAACCAGTAGCGCGGGACTGGCTGGACCAGCATGACCCTCGCGGTTTTGTCGGCGTACTCGCGACCGAAGACGTAAGCCGTGATCACCGAAACGAGGAGCATCCCAGCGATCCCTGTGGTCTGCGTCAACAATCCGAAGTAGCCGGGCCACGTGGCGGTCAAGCCTGCGAGGTCGGCTTTGGTTCCTAGCAAGCCGAGGTCAGCCGCTCGGCGCGGTTCCAGCGCGATCCACATGAACAGCCCACCAGCTGCTGGTCCCACGGAGTAGGCGAGAAGCGAGATCCAGGTGATTCGGGACCGTCGCAGCTTCATCACCTCCGTGAACAGCACGCGTGTGAACATCAAGACAGGCCTCCCGTTCGTTTCAGAAAATAGTCTTCCAGGTCGTCCTCGATTGGCGTGAGCGATGTCAGGTCAATGCCGGCTTGCACGATCACCCGAGCGATCTCCGCTTCTCGGCCCGCGGAGTCATAGACGCGCAACCTGCCGTCCTGGCGAGTCACCTGACGCATGCCGGACTTCTGCAGGACCGTCGAGGCACGGTCGGGATCCGACACCCGGACCTCCACGTAGCGCTGCTCATCCGCGCGAAGGCTCGGGTCGAGCTCTTCCAATAGGCGCCCCTCATGGACGATCCCTACCCGATCCGCGAGGCGTGAGACCTCTCCCAGGCTATGGCTCGACAGGAAGACGGTGACGCCGTGCTGCGCGGACAGCTCTCGCAGAAGCTCGCGGATCTCCACGATGCCGGCTGGATCCAGAGCGTTGGCGGGCTCGTCCAGGACGAGCACCTCAGGATCGTGGAGCAGCGCCCGGGCGAGGGCGAGACGCTGCAGGTTGCCGAGGGAGAGCTGATCGGCGCGTCGGTGTGCAAACGGGTCGAGCCTGAGACGATCGATCCACTTGACGACCACTCCGGACGGTGTGCCCGTCAGACGGCGATGGAGCTCCAGGTTCTCCCGCACTGTAAGATTGGGGTAGGCGGTCGCGGTCTCAACCAGCGACCCCATCCGGCGGAACCCCTCGGTCTCCAGCGGCCCGATCCGTCGTCCCAATATCTCCACCTCACCGGTACTCGGCCGGACCAGCCCGAGAAGCATCCGGATCGTGGTTGTCTTGCCAGCGCCGTTTCGGCCAAGCAGCGCATAGATCTCGCCGCGTCGGACCTCGAGATCCAGATCGTGCACAGCTTGGACTCGGCCGTAGCACTTACCGAGGGAGCGTGTCGCGATTGCCGAAGACAGACTCATCCTCTCACCCTACCTACGGGGCGGCCGCCGTCCGACGAATGACACCGCCTGTCGGTCAGACGACCGGTCCGGCTCGGATTGCCGGAACGCGGAGGTCTGGGGCTCGCTCCCGGCCAAGGTGACAGCAATATCCGTAGCAGGTCAAAGTCGCTTCATGGCTCCTGCCGGACGTCTACCCTCAGAGTTCAACTCGTTTGCAAACGGAGGCCGTAGTCCTCAGTACGAGGACTGAACTATGGCGACCAATTCGCGCCGTCCGCCAACGGTCACTCCCGCGAAAGGCGGGAATCCAGGGGCTTCACAGTACGTCGCCGTATTTGTGGCAAGAAGCACTAAAAGGCTGTTGAACAACCGGCCTGAGCGAAGGCCGAAGAGAAATCGCGCAGGTCAAGGCGCGCGACGAGCCGCGAGTGAGGCGTACTTTTGTACGCCGCAGGGAGCGGCGAGGAAGCGCAACGCGGAGATGCGCGATTTATCAACGGCCTTCTAAAGCGAGAACCAAAGCTTGACATCAACTGCCCCGGTCCGAATGCTCCTTCTAAAGCGGCCATCCCCTACCGGAGATCTCGGCCGGAGTTCGAAGGCCTGGGGAGTGACTGTGATCAGGCCGCCTGGACTTTCCCGGTTTCCGATTCCGGATAACTGACACCATGAAGAGCCCAAGCCGCCCACAGAGTCCGTGGATGACCTCGGCTGCGGTGGTGATGCTCGTTGCGCTGGTCGCAGTCGCATCGCCAGGAGCCCCGGTCTGGGCTGTGTTCCGCAATGGGCAAGCGAATCGCCTGGAATTGCTGGCCGTTATCGCGCTCGTCGCCGGCGCGAGCATCGTCGCGGGGTTGGGCGTCGCCGTCTTCGTTCGTCGCTCGCTCAGTTTCAGGGAACTGCGAGCAATGCCGCTCTGGTCGGCCGTCCGACGGGGTATTCCGTGGGGTAGCGTCGCGCTGGCCGCGCTGATTCTGTTTACGATCTCGCGCACCGGCCTGGATGACGCAAACGACGGCGGACCGAACGACGAAGCGTCGAGCATTCTCGCCGGGGAGCCTGGCCCGGACGGTATGATTACGGATGATCGGCAGGGTCTCCTGGCGGGTGAGGATCGTCGGGTCGAAACGACCGTTGACGTCGGACCGGAATCGAGCGGGCTCGATCGGAGACTGCTCGGTTCGGTTGCTCTCGCTGTTGCGATTATCGGCGCGATGGTTTTGGCGAGCAGGACATGGCGGTCGAAGCGTCGGGAAGGGCTTGCTGGTGCCGACGATACGGCGGAGGATCCAGCCGTCCAGGAAGCCATGGAGGCGGTCACCAACACGATCGATATGATGGTCGGCGACCCCGATCCACGGAGGGCGATTATCGGAGCGTACGCACGCCTCCTGGAAGGACTCTCGAACTGCGGGGGTGGACGTCGGCCACATGAAGCGCCACTGGAGCACCTCCATCGCGTCCTCAACATCCTGAACGTCCGTCCCGAGCCACTACGCGGGCTGGCCGGACTTTTCCAGATTGCCAGATTCTCCACCCGGCCCCTGAGCTCAGCCGACAGGGAGCAAGCCCTCGCCGCCCTTCGGGCCGCAGCTCGAGATCTCGCCGCCAACTCCCCGTCAGCACAGGCGGTCGCCAGCGCAAATTCGATCGGAGGACGACAGTGACCTACCGACAGCCCGCGCCGCGGCATGCTCAAG
>WHSP01000120.1:14093-14351 GCA_009380025.1 Gemmatimonas sp.
CCGGCGCGTCCGGGTGCCGATTCCCGAGTCCAAGGCAGCGCCATCGGTGGAATCAGTGACGATGGTCGCTGCCAGTGTGGCCTTCGTTCTCGCGGGGTTCGCCTGGCCGGGGGCAGCAGAGATCCTTTTTCGATTGCTGATCGTCACCGCCGCCATCTGGCTCATTGCTACTCGGGCTTTTCGTGCAGTCGAACCGATCGTGACCACTCGGGAGTTCAAATCGCCCTTTGGCGACCGACAGGGGGTACCCGGCCGGCA
>WHSP01000121.1 GCA_009380025.1 Gemmatimonas sp.
GACGAGCCGCGAGTGAGGCGTACTTTCGTACGCCGCAGGGAGCGGCGAGGAAGCGCAGGCTTGGAAGGCCTTCGGGGTTGATCTCACGCGGACGCGGAGCCCCCCACTCATAGCCTCATGCCGGATCACTGTCACGGTCCCCCGGGTATAGTCGTTCTCTACCTCAGAACCGCTCTTCACCGGACCTTGGAAGCCAATCGGCCAGCAGACGGAGCCTCGTTGAGCGCTCAAGCAAGTCCCACGGAGGGCGAATTCGACGCGTTGTACGAGCGGCTCAAGCCCTCGCTCTGGCGCTACGTGCATCGTCTCGTCGGTGACCCGGACGTGTCCGATGACGTGGTCCAGGAGGCGTTCGTCCGTCTGCTGAAGAAGCCGAACCTCAGTGAGAACGCGGCGCGGCTATGGCTCTTCACGGTGGCGACCAACCTGGTGCGCGACCGAGGGCGGACGACGGCGCGGCGGCGCCGGCTTCTCACCGCCGTACCCGTCGAGGGGCCATCGCCCAACCTGGCCGACCGGCAACTGGAGCGGGAGGAGCAGGTCCGAGCAGTTCGAGTGGCGCTGGAGCGACTTCCGGAGCGGGATCGGCAGCTCCTCCTGATGAGGGAGGAGGGGTTCAAGTATCGTGAGATCGCGGAGGTGATCGGAACAGCGCCGAGTTCGATCGGCACCCTGATCGCACGGGCGACGAAGAGGTTCACCGAAGTCTACAGACCAGTCGAGGGATGATGGTCCATCTGGAAGAGGGCGCCTTGCAGGCACTGCTCGATGGCGAGTTGGATCGAGAGGGGACTCGCGAGGCGGAGCACCACCTGGTATCGTGTGCCGAATGCGGCCTGCGGCTGGCTGATCTACAGAATGCATCGGCCGTGTTGAGCGCCGCCCTCGGCCACCTCGACACGAGGCTCGTCCTCAGTGTTTCACCTGGTCCGTTGACCGCGCCGCCGAGCATCCGTCGGCGCCGGTGGAGTACGGCTCCCCTGCGCCGGGCCGTTGTTTTGCTTGTCACTGGTGCCGCGGCCGCCTCGGCCACCATCCCCGGCTCGCCGGTACGGCGTTGGATTGGCGAGCGACTGGCACTGACCCCCGCTCCGACGGCCTTCGAGGTATCGCCAGATGTCGAGAGTCCGGCACCGGAGCTTGCCTCGGAGCCGCCGCCGGAGTCCGGGGTGAGCGTCGAGCCGATCGATGGGCGACTTCGTATCGTCTTCGATGATGCCGCCCCGGGGCTGCAAGTCCGGGTTCGGCTCGCGGATTCACCACGCGGTGGCGTTTTCGCGATAGGAGACGCGACGGCTGCCCGCTTCCAGACCGCACCAGGGTTGATCGAGGTACTCGCCGCCGGAGCCGGCGAAGTTCGAGTCGAGATTCCGCGCAGCGCTGCGAGCGCCTCCGTCATCATCGACGGGCGACCCTACTTGGTGAAGGAAGGCGATGCACTCCGGCTCGAGGCACCGGCGCGCGACAGCTCGGCTACCGAGGTACTCTTCGAAGTTGATCCATGAGATCGAGTGAACGGGCCTCCCGGTATCGTCGGCTCACGGCCCGAGTCACGCGGATCGCCGCGATCGTCCTCCTATCCGTCTTCCATTTCGGGAACGCGGTTGAGGCCGCCGCCCAGGCGGTCGGATCGGTGCGTGGCCTCGTCCGCGATGAATCGAGCGGCCTCCCGCTCTCAAACGCGACGATCCAGCTCGTTCGACCGGACTGGGTCAGTGGGACGACCTCGGACGAGAGCGGGGCGTACCTGTTGGACGATGTCCCGGTTGGCCGAAGCGTTTTCCGAGTCCGACACATCGGACACGAGCCGTTCGAGCTTGAAGTGGTGGTCGCGGCCAATCGCGAAGTCGTTCTCGACGTGTCGTTGCCGCTGCAGCCCGTAGCGTTGGCGCCGGTCAACGTCGATGGTCTCTCGCCGACGGCCGACACCGATTCCGTGCCGGCCTCGTCGGAGGAGCTCGGGATCGTGGGCGCGCACGCCCTGGAGACGACCCCCGGCCTGGCCGAGCTCGGCTTCGCCGACGCAATTCGTGGCATTCCTGGCCAGGAACCGCCGGATCCCGGCAACGTCCTGTACGTTCGTGGCGCGGCCGCGGACCTGAAGCTCGTCTACCTGGACGGGGCTCCCGTCTACGCTCCTTTTCCCCTTGGTGGCTTGATAGAGCCCTTCGCGCCCGAGCTCCTGCACAGTGCCGAGATCTACCTGGGCGGAGCGCCCGCGCGGTACGATGGAGGTCTCTCCTATGTGATGGACTTGAAGACCCGCGGGGGAGTCGTCGGCGGGGCGCGAACGAGCGGTTCGATCGACCTTCTCTCCGCCAGGCTTCTCGCTGAAGGGGGCGTCTCGGACCGGTTCCGCGTCATCGCTACCGCCAGGGGGATGCATCCCCTTGCGGCTTCCGGTCTCTTCAACGAGGCACTCCCGTACCAGTACCAGGAGGGGGTCGTGCGGGGCGACGTGAAGCTCGGTCGCACCACCACCCTGAGCGTCACTGGCTTCGACAACTGGGAGGCAGTGCGGGTCGGTGCGGCCTCGCCGTCGGACACGTTGATCGAGTGGGGTAACCGCGCGGGCTCGATTCGCCTCCGCGGCTCGATTGGCGAGACGAGCGCCGAGCTTACTACCGCGATCGGTGACTACGCCGCGCGACTACCCTTCGCCAGCTCGCGTCCTCTCGTCGCCGCCGGAAAGACCCGTCGCACCCGCTGGTCTGCCGACTTCTCCCGCACCTTCAAGGGGCTTCGGATCCGCTATGGCGGCTCTTTCGACCGACAGTCGCATAACGCCGTAGCCACGACGCCGAGCGACGGCCAGGCGACGGCGGTCGTGGATGCGGAAGGGTCAGTCCTGGGGGGATACGGCGAAGTGATGGCCCAGGTCGGCAATCGCGTGAGCCTGCGTGGCGGCCTCCGTGCGGACCGGTTCTCCAGTGAAGGGCACCTCCGGCTGGGCCCACGCATCGCGGCGACCTGGTTCGTAAACGATGGAGCCGCTCTGACCATCGCGGCGGGCACGTACCACCAGCTCGTACGCCCCCCTGACGAAGTGTTGCTGACCACTCCGGAGGGCGAGGACATTCAGCACATCCCATCGCTCACCGTGGGCCGCGCATCACACTTCACCGCGGGCCTCGATCAGAACTTTGGCGAAGACACGCACCTGGGAATCGAGGGGTTCTACAAGCACTTCTCAGAGGTGCCGGGAACGACGACCGTGGCTGGCAATGCTTCCGGTGTCGACGTCTGGGTCAGGCGAACGGAGGGCGATCTGACCGGCTGGCTGGGATACTCTCTTGCTTGGGCCTGGTCTTCGGCCGAGGCCGACACCGACACCCAGCCCGACTTCAGCGGCAGGCACCTACTCAGCGCCGGGTTCGGAGCGGCTATAGGCGCACGTACCCATCTCGACCTGCGATTCGCCTACGGCGCTGGGCTCCCCTACTCGGCGATCCCTCTCACCTCGACGGCTCAGTTCTCCCCAGAAAGAGCTACCCTGGTCAATACCCTCAGCACGGCGGCGGATCGAGCGGGAACCGAGGCCGCCCCACTCCTGCATGCCCCGGACAATCCCTATCTTCGGCTCGACGCCTCGATCTCACAGCGGTGGACTCCGCGCCTCGGGAATCGGGTCTTCGATATCTCTCCCTACGTCCGCGTCCTCAACGGCCTCGGTCAACGCGACGCCCTCTTCTACTACTTCGACAGCGATTCGGGCGAAGGCCTCCGGGAAATCGGAACCCTTCCCTTTATCCCGGTCCTCGGAGTCGAGTGGAAGTTCTGAAAGAGGACACGTGAAGACGCCCGTACACCTTCCGTCATCCCCGCGAAGGCGGGGATCCAGCGGCCTGGATTCCCGCTTTCGCGGGAATGACGAGGGGGATGCGGGAATGACGAGGGGATGCGGAATGACGAGGGGATGCGGAATGACGATGAGGCTTCGTTGATTCGTCTGGCAGCCGGCAACTGGCAACCGGCAGCCGTCACCCCTCAGGATAGAGCCGATACGGTTCCACCAGCCGGCTCCACTCCTCGAGCTCCTCATTCCATCTCCCGATGATCGTCTGCGGGTCCTCCCCGCTCTCGAACGCTTCTCGATCGGATAGGGAGCCGATCATCTGCGTGAACCCGGAGTTGGTGATCTCGAACTCGGCAGGGTGGAGGCGCCGGATCTCGGTCAGCAGTATGAGCGCTGTTTCGACCGGGCGATAGGCGTCGCGGTCGTTGATCGAAAGCTGAATCGCATGGACTTGCTCACCGCGGAAGGGGACGTATCCATCGCCGGAGGGGGTCAGCTCTACGGGGGAGAGCGATACGCCTTCGAAATCGTATGCACCGAGCTGCTCGAGCAACCGATCGGTGTGCAGCCAAGGCGCGCCGACGTAGGAGAACGGTGCGTCGGTTCCGCGGCCGACGGTGAGGTTCGTCGCTTCGAAGAGCACCAGCCCGGCGTAGTTCAGCGCTGCCTCGAGCGAACGGATATTGGGTGACGGGTCGATCCAGGGAAGACCGGTTTCATCGAACCATTGGGCCGCGACCCACCCATCGGCCGGTACCACGGTGAGGTCCGCCCCGATGTCGTACTCGGAGTTGATGTATCGCGCCACCTCACCGACCGTTAGCCCGTGGCGGAGAGGCACGGGATAGTAGCCCGTGATAGCCTGTGCCACATTCCGCATTTCCATCTCCATCACCGGCCCTTCGGACCGGCCCGTGATCGGGTTCGGCCGGTCCAGGACAATGAATGGGATGCCCTCCGCAGCGGCCGCCTCAATAGCCATCGCCATCGTCCAGACGAAAGTGTAGGGCCGGGCACCGATGTCCTGCATGTCGAAGAGGAGGACGTCCACCCCCTCTAGCATCTCCGGTGACGGTCGCTGTACCTGTCCGTAGAGCGAGAAGACGGGGAGTCCGGTGGCCGGATCGTGCTCGCTGTCGATCTCGACGCCACCCTCGATGCCTCCTCGGAGTCCGTGTTCCGGTCCGTAGAGTGCCACGAGATCGACCTCGGGGGATTCGTGGAGGAGGTCGATACCGCTGCGGCCGTCGCTCGTCACCGCGCTTTGATTGGTGAGGAAGCCGACCCTCAGGCCGCGTACCAGGTGAGCGGAGTCCCGGAGAAGGACCTCGAGACCGGGGGTGACCCGGCGCGAGTCCTGCACCTGAGCGGCCGCGGAAGCCGTCTCTTCCGGCGCATCACTAGTTCCGGGAGTCGACCCACAGGCGACCGCCGCCGTCAGTAGGAGGGCGGACGCAGGAGTCACAAGTAATGTCCTCACAATCGAATAGCATTGCTTCATGGAGGCGTCTATCTTGAGGCCACGGTCGTCGTGTCTTGCGTCGTGTACCCGTACAAAGCTCGAAGGATCACCAGGGCCGGGAGAAAGCAAAGCTTGAGCCTCGTCTTTCGAAACGGATGTGAGGACGATGTGCCGTCCTTCGCCCAGGTATGCGCGCACAGCTTTCCGTCCGTCGGGCTTTCACCGCCGGAGTGGGAGGTGTCGCTCCGTGACGATGTGCGGGGCGGGGTCGATACCCTTTGGATAGGCGAGGAGGACGGCGGCGAGGAGGACGGCGGCGTGGTGGCCGGGTGCCGCCTCTTTCGTTACCAACAGTGGATCAGCGGCGTGCGGATGCCGATGACGGGACTCAGCACAGTCGCGATCTCGGCCACACATAGGCGCCGCGGGCTTGCTGGTGATCTGGTCGCAACTGGCTTGCGCGAGGCCCGAGCAACGGGCGATGCCGTTTCGGCGCTCTATCCCTTCCGTACCTCGTTCTACCATCGGCTCGGATACGGGATGTCGGGCGAGGTCAGGCAGTACCGTGTTCGACCTCGAGACCTCCCTGACAATCCGGCTCGCCGCCACGTCGAGATCGCGGATACCCCGGAGGCACGGGCCGACATCCCGTCCATCTATGATCGCTGGGTGCCCGCCCAGACCGGCCAGGTCGTTCGGGGCAGGCGCGCATGGGAGCTCGTCTGGCAGCAGGATACCCGGCATGCCGCGATCTACCGGGCCGACCCCGACCGCGCGACGGGCTATGTGGTCTTTCGGTACCTGACTGACGACCGGCGAGGTGGACGGGCGATCGATGTCGAGGAGATCGTCTGGCTCGATCCGGCCGCGAGGGCGGCCCTCTACGGCTGGCTGGCCTCCCTCGCTGATCAGTGGGATTTCATCCTCTATCGTGCCCATCCCGAGGAGTCGTTCGTCGAGTTCCTGCGGGAGCTTTGCTACCCCGCGGAGGGTATCCCCCCTTGGCACTCCTGGTTCCCGACGTCCAACGTGCTGGCGGGGCCGATGTTCAGGATACTCGACGTCGAGCGGGCATGGGGCGAGCGGCGAGTCGATCCCGAATGGTCGTTGACCCTCGCTCTCGAGCTCCACGATCCGCAGATCCCGGAGAACGAAGGCGAGTGGACGCTCCGGTTGGACGAAGGCCGTGTCCACGTGCGGCGCGGGGCGTCGGGCCCGGCCGATCTGCGGCTGGCCCTCCCGATCGACGTCCTGTCCCGTATCTTCATCGGCGCTCTGGCCCCGTCGGCCGCCGTGATGGCGGGGCTCGCCGACGTCGTTGGCACGGCTCCCGTTCTGGCGCTGGATCGGGCTTTGAGGTTGCCTCTGCCCTGGACTTTCGACCGCTTCTGACATTGCGGTTCGAACGATTCCGATTACTGAGCCCAACTATGGCCCTTCGACATCTGATCGAATTGCGCGGACGGCGAATCATCGCGCCCGTGCTCTGCCTGCTCGTCTCGGCTTGTAGCGGCGGGACGGACGCCCCTGACACCCAGGTAGCAACCGATGGCGAGTACTCGACGTTCAGCGGCGGCCCGCCCGGAGGCGTTCTCGTCGCCCTCCTGGACGGCGAGCCGGACGATCTCAACCCGCTAACCTACAGCAGCTATCCCGCGAACCAGGCCATCCACCTGATGTTCCGATCCCTGGCACGTCGCGACAGCACGCTCAGCGGCTACCAGCCCGATCTGGCGACGAGCTGGGAGATGCGGGACGACTCGGTGCTCGTCCTGACGCTTCGTGAGGATGTCAATTGGCACGACGGCGTTCCCGTTACCGCCGACGACGTCGCGTTCACGATCGATCGGCAGCGGGATCCGGTGGTCGCGTCGCCTCGCCAGGCCGATGTCGCGGCCGTCGAGGAGGTCACGGTCGTTGACAGCACCACGGTTGAAGTCCAGATGCGCCGAACGGGGGCATACGCGGTCAATGCCTTGCTCGAGGTGATCCCCGTGCCGAAGCACCTCCTCCAGGATGCCGAGCCCGCTGACATCCGGCTAGCGCCATTCGGGCAGAACCCTGTCGGCAACGGCTTCTATCGGTTCGGGCGATGGGAGCGCGGGCAGCAGCTCGTCCTCGATGTGAATTCGGAAGTGCCGGAGGGTCGTGCCGCGCTCGACCGGATCATCCTCCGCGTCGTGCCCGACATCAATGCGGCGTTGACGGAGCTGCTGGCGGGGCAGGGCGACCTGCTCCGGGTCCCATCCGAGCATTCGGACCGCGTCCGTGCTTCTGGAGCGACGGAGCTATACGTGGCGCCACGTGTTCGGCCTGCCTGGATCGCGTGGAACACCGACAGCCCGCCTCTCGACGACCAAAGCGTCCGACAGGCGCTGCTCATGGGGATCGACCGCGAAGCGATCGCCCGCGGCCTGTTCGGGGAGGTCGGAGAAGTGGCCCCCTCGCCGATCCCGCCGACCCTCTGGGAGCACTCAGAGGACGTCGAACCGATCGCCTACGATCCCGCCGGCGCACGCGCCCTGCTCGAGCAGGCTGGCTGGCATGACACGGACGCCGACGGGGTGCGTGAACGGGACGGCCGACCGCTGCGCATCGAGGTCGACTTCATTTCGGCCGACCCGGTGCGTCGGGACGTCCTGGTTGCGATCCAAAGCATGCTCAGCGAAATCGGTGTCGACCTGGTCCCGCGTGCGTACGAGCGGACCGCCTGGGTCGAACGCCTCCGTTCGCGCGAGTTCCAGGGGTCGTCGTGGGGATGGGGATGGGGCCCGGGCGTGGTGGGTCCGAACGCGGAGACGGTCTTCCACTCGCGATCGATTCCTCCGGCCGGAGCGAACTTCGCAGGTGCCTCGAATCCGCGCGCCGATGCCTTGATCGACGAGATCCTGGCGACCAGCGACACGATCCGCCTGCGCCAGCTCTGGCGTGAATTCGAACAGCTGGCGATCGATGACGCGGTCTATGCTCCTCTGTACCTCGATCCCGAGCTCTTCGGCCTCCATTCTCGTTTCGAGAACGTGCGCTTCAGAGGGATCGAGTGGTGGGAAGACGTCCCGTACTGGTACGTGCCCCTCGACCGGAGGTTACCGAGGGATCGGACTCAGTAGCCAGGTCCCTCGTCCGTCACTCCCGCGGGAAGAGGGAATCCAGCCGCTGGATCGCGGCTCCGCGGGGAATGACTGGGGATGACGCGGACATCCACCAAACGGCCGACACCCGTCAAAGTCGGGGGTTGAAAGTGCTAGACCAGGTCGAGAGACGGTGCCGAGGCCACTACGTAAAATTGGCGATCTCGCGCGCGTGCGCGACCGGTCTGGCGATCGGGATGGTGGCCTGCGCCGGAGAGTACGGTAGCTCTGAGCCGAATACGTTGGTCAGTGCGCCCACGACGACAGGGCCGATCGAGGGGCTGCCCACCGTAGGCCTGGAGCGCGAGCACCTTCAAGCGGCGCTCGATGACGCGGCTGAACTCCCTCGTCTGCGCTGCCTCGTCATAGCCAGACACGGTGAGATCCAGGCCGAGGAGTGCTTCCGGGGGGCGAACCCCGGAAGCTACGCCAACGTGAAAAGCGTCTCGAAGAGCGTCATTTCAGCAGTCGTAGGTATCGCGATCGCGGATGGTCATCTCACCGGAGCTGATCAGCCGATCTACCCGTTTCTGTCGGAGTATCTCGAGGGCGACACCGCGTCGGTGAAACAGCGGATCACCGTAGGCAATCTCCTGTCGATGCAGTCGGGTCTGGAGCGCACGTCGGGGAACAATTACGGGCGCTGGGTGACCAGCTCGAACTGGGTTCGGTACGCCATCACCCGCCCGATGGTCGCGGCACCCGGCTCGACGCGTCTCTACAGCACCGGCAACTCACACCTGCTCTCGGCGATACTCACGGAGGCAACCGGCCGGAGCACCTGGGACTATGCCCGAGAGAAACTCGCCGAACCCCTCGGAATGCGGTTGCCGCGCTGGCCGGTCGATCCCCAGGGAGTCTTCTTTGGCGGAAATGACATGCTCTTGACACCTCGCGATATGATTCGCTTCGGGGATCTCTACAGGAATCGCGGGAGGATTGGGGATCGGCAGGTCATTCCTGAACGCTGGATCGAGGATTCGCTCGCGCCGCGCACCCGGTCGCGGTCGGGGGATGAGCATTATGGCTACAGCTGGTTCATCGCGGACGTCGGCGGTCACCCGATGTTCTATGCCTGGGGCTACGGTGGGCAGTACATCTTCGTCGTCCCCGACCTCGAGCTGACGGTCGCCACAACATCGGACCCCGACGACGCCCGTTCGCGCGGTCACAACCAGGCGATTATCTCCATCCTTCGAAACGAGATCGTACCGGCGGCCGAACGCGGCGCCCATCGGGCTGCCCCGGGAGCGACCAGGGTTGAATAGCGATCAGTTATCAGCGGGTGAGGGCAGGTCGATCCCGAGGGGCGCTGGCTCAGTGAATTCCCGGACGTGACGATCGTTGCGGGTTGAAACGGAGAGGGACATGCGATCCGGCTCAGCAGGCGAGCCAAATGCACGTCCCTCTTCGCGTTTTGCTTTGCGGCCTCAGCAAGTCCAGCGCGGGCCAGCCGACGCGCGACTGACAGCCGATTGCTTTCGTAGCTTACCTGTTCGAGTCTGAGAGCTCGCGATAGTACGTCTCGACCAGCTCCCGATACTCGGGCGGAACTTCGCCGGAGCCCGACAGGAACAACCGTCGGATCTCATCGCCGTGTACGATCTGATAGAGGTTGAACTCGAACTGCTTCAGACGATCGACGACGGCCTGCTGGAGAAGCGGTAGCCGCCCGGAGTCCTCGAACACACGGTCGCTGTCGAGTTCCCGTAGGTCTCGGATGGCCTGATCGAGCTCTCCCGTGTCGATTCCATCCGCGGCGAGCTGCTGGCGAAGGGCCTCCGCATCGGCGATCCGCTCTCGAATCTCCGACCGGAGCTGACGAATCTGGTTCGGATCTCCTTCCCACGGGGTGCTCCGGCCACCGTACCCGGACGTGGACGCACCCGAGAAGTCGCGACCGTCTGCGAAGCCCCCATCCGCTCCGCCTCCACCCTGCTGACCCTGCTGACCCTGCTGACCCTGCTGACCCTGCTGGTTGTCGGCGGACTGCTGACCCTGCTGACCCTGCTGATCCTGCTGACCCTGCTGATCCTGCTGACCCTGCTGACCCTGCTGACCCTGCTGACCCTGCTGACCCTGCTGGTTGTCGGCGGACTGCTGACCCTGACCGGGCTGCAATCCCTGGCGAAGCCGTTCCTGCATCGACTCGAGACCGCGGACGAGGTCACGGGCGCGATCGAGGCTCTCCTCCCGCTCGGTGTCCGGTTCGGCGATCGCGCTACTCGCCTCGCGGGCCCGGTCCCGGACTTCATCGAGACCAGCTTGAATTTCGCCCTCGATGCGGCGCCCGTACTCGACGGGCATGTTCGGCTCCACGCCGGCCCGAGAGGCCCGGATCCGATCGGGCAGTTGGTTGGTACGGATTGCCTCGGCGGCATCCCGGAAGCGGCGCGACGCATCCGGCTGCTGCTGTCGTGATTCAGCTGACAGGCGATCCAACTGCGATTCGAGCGCCTCGACCTCACTAGCCTGGTCTTCCTTCTGCTCGACGAGTTCCCGCCCACGCTGGTTCCTCTCCTCACCGGAGGGAGGAAGACTCTGCATCTCGCTGGCAATGCGGCGCTGTTCCTCCGCGAGTTGCTCCGCCCTACGAGCGACGTCGTCGGCCTCGCTCTGGACACCTTCCGCCTGGTCCTGTTCGAGGCGGCGCGTGGCCTCTCGGAGCCGGTCGAGCGCCCGCTGGGTCTCGCCTGTGTTGCCGGCGCGGTCGTTGGCAGCTGCCTGTCGCATCGACTCCGCCGCCTCGCGGAGCTGCTCTGCGGCTTCCATCAGCTCCGGTCGGTTCTGTTCGCGCGAGAGGCGCTCCAACCGCCGAGCCTCCTCCAAGGCTTCCTCCGCCATCTGCCGCTGCGCACCGCCACCGCCACCGCTCTGCAGCTGATTCGCCATCGACTGCCGCAGCCGCTCGTTCTCGCTTTCGAGGCGGCGGGCCAGATCGCGAACCCGATCGATCGACTCGTCCAGCTCGGTCGCCGCCTGCTGCTGAGCTCCTCGCTGGACCGTTTCATACTGGTTTCGCATCTGCTCGAGCTCGAGCCCGAACAGGTCGGCGAGATCCTGCGCCGACGGCCCCATCCCGGAGTTGCTGGCACCTCCCGATCCGCCCTGCTGCCCCAGCGATACCTGGACCTCTCGGAACGCCGCCTCGACCCGCTGCAGATGGACGAGTGCTTGCTGTTCGGGTGGCAGGGCATCATTCGGACTCATCATCGTCAACTTGTCGACCGCTTCCTCCATGGCTTCGGCAGCCTGAGGCAGCGATTCCGCGATGACGTCGAACGCCGTGTCGCGGACGGACCCGCGGTTACGAAGGCGGTCGGCGAGCGTCTGCGCCTGTCGGCGAAGCGCGGCCTGAGCGGAGGCGAGGGCCTCCATGTTCTGTCGGAACTCGACGTCGTCGAAGTCTTCCCGGTCACGAATCACATTGAAGGTCGCCGAGATCAACTCCCGCTGGCGCTGCGTCAGCTCGTCGCCGGAGGCATCCTGCTGCTGACCGCCACCGGCACCTCCAGCGCCGCCACCGGCCGCAGCGTCCGCCTGCCGATACTCTACGCCGTACGGACGGACCTCGACGAAGTACATGTCGCTCGAGATCGTCTTCCGCGGATCCGGCCCCACGTCCTTCGTTCGGGCGTGGTAGGCGATAAAGTCGCCGGCCTGGAGATCGAGCTCCTCGAGGTAGAAGGTGTGCCCTGCCGAGACCTCCTGCATCGGCGCCGCTGTGTAGAGCGGGACGGTCTGCTCGGGACCCCCGTTCACACTATAGATCAGCTCGAGGTTCTGGATGCCGAAATCGTCCGTTGCCCTTGCCTCGAGATAGACCTCGTCCACCAGGGTGACCTGGATGTCTCGGCCGGGATCATCGAAGACGACACTCGGCTCCGCATCGTCCATGATCTCGATCAGGTACTCGGGCGACCCCGTAACCGCCTGCGCGCTGTCGGCCTGTAGCTCGATGTGGTAGAGCCCCCCTTCGCGGACCGTAAACTCGCCGGTCAAGGCGCCGTCTTCTGCCATCGACAGCTCGATCGGCTGCCGGTCGTTCAGAGCGATTCGGCCGGCCACGACGGGCATCGTCGGTGTTGCCCGTAGCCGTACACGGGTGCCCACTGGTGCAAGGACGTCCCCACCATCTTCGATTGTATGCGCTTCCAGGCCCGTATAAGACGGGAAAACGAGTTCCACCTGCATCTGCTCGACATACGGTAGATCCAGAACGCCGACCCGGTACGTCGTGGAGCGAATCCCCTGCGATTCGACGTAGTACTCGGTCGAGTCCGCGACGTTGAAGAGGCGTAGCTCGAAGCCGCCCTCGTCGAGGGGGAGCATGGGGATCTGGTCGAACGTTTCGTTCCCGGCTGTGCGAGCATAGAGATCGACGCCGGGGGCTGAGAAGCCGGCGAGGGAGGCCGTGATGGGCAGGTCGGCTCCACGCGCGATGACGGTGTCGCCAGGCGCAACATCCACACGCATCACGTCCGCCGCCTGCGCCGTTGGCAGTGGAAGGAAGAGGGCGCGCGCACCGAGACGAAGCGAGGTCGGGGCCATCACGAAGAGGAAGAGGCCCAATCCGAGGACGCCAGCGAGCAGACCGGTCGATCGAGCCATGCTGCGCGACTCGAGCCGACGGCCCGCTTCGATGCCACGGCACCGCGAGACGGCAGTCTCGATGGTTCGCCGCGCGAGGCCGTGAGAAATCTCCGAGCCGCCTGTGCCGCTCGCGAGGGCGCTGATCAGCGAGAGCCGGAGCGACGGCTCGCGCTCCTCCAGGTAGAGAGCGACCTGCTCGTCCGTGACCCGCTTCCACAACGGAGCCAGCACGAGAGCCGCGAGTAGCCCGATGAACACGAGAGCGAGGGTGACGCGGGCTGTAAGCACCGCCAGCGGGGCAAAGTTGAACTCGCCGACGACCAGGGCGGAAGCGAGGAAGGCCAGAAGCAGCACGACCCCTAGGGCGGCGAGGCCGCGCACCGCGAGCTTGAGCCGCCAGCGCCGACGAACCTGACCGATTACCTGAACCAGCTCCCGGTACTCGTTGGTATCTGTCGCCCTTCGCGCCATCACTGCCCCCTTGCGCTCTCTACTCACCGGCGGCTTGCCGCCCTATGCGACGTACCCCGGATTGTTTTTCGTGTCGTCCCCGACGCGTGCCCCGAAACGTCGCCACCAGGCTCTGGCCTTCGCCTTCGATCTTCGGTTCGAGAAGAGCGTCTCCCCCGCGAGCAGGAGAAACACAGCGACGACCAGGTACCACCAACCGCTCTGCTGCCGTTCTCGTTCCGCAAGGCTCAATCCCGCTTCCGATGCACTCTGTGCTTCCGCGGTTCCCGCCGCAAGCAGCGCGTTGCGCATCTCCTCCGGATCAAACGTGCTGAGCTCCGCTTCTACCGGATCAACGTTGACCGCGAAGTTGATCACCTGTCCCGCAGCACGCGGGTTTCTGAGCTCGTAGAAGCCGACCTCGTCCAGCTGGACCGGCTGACCAGGATCCAGCGAGAGCCGCTCTCCCGACGGCGTGAGCGCCATGCTATACTCTTCTCCGGAAGGCAACCCTGTCGTGAGATCGAACGGATCGCCAACCGTCAGCCAGCTCCGCGGCGGCGCATAACCCGCCGCATACTTCACAAGCTGATGCAGGAAGGGGAGGAAGACCGGCTGTAGGGGCAGATCGTTCCAACGCCCGTCCAGCGTCGAGGTCCAGACCAGAACTCTTCCTTCTCCTACTGGACGCTCCGCAAGCGCCGCTCCGCCATCGCCGAATCGCGCCAGGACGCGAGGAAAGGCGCCGCTCGGGAGGGGGCGATACCGGTAGACGCGGGCCGCGCCGAAGTCGCCCGTCCGCGGGCCGGCAAACGTCTCGAAGACCGGATGGCCAGTGTCGATGTAGCCGACGGCAAACCCGCCCCGCGACCCGCTATCGACGGCTCC
>WHSP01000122.1 GCA_009380025.1 Gemmatimonas sp.
GAGAACGAACGGAAGAGTCATTCGAGGCCGGAGGCGCGATCCAGCCGGAACGGCTCCGGCGGCGGTTCGGCCGAGGTTCCTCGAAGGTATGGGACGCGCCCTCCGTACGTGGCGCGCAGGTTCTCGTCGGTAAACGCCTCCGCGACGGTGCCGGCTGCGATCCGCCGGACATTCAGGAGGAGCACCCAGTCGAAGTATTCCGGGACGGTCTGCAGATCGTGATGGACCACGGCAACCGTGTTGCCCTGTGACCTCAGTTCCTGTAGCAACACCACGATAGCCCGTTCGGTGGTCGCGTCGACGCCCTGGAACGGCTCATCCATTAAATAGATCGACGCATCCTGCGCGAGCGCGCGGGCCAGAAACACACGCTGCTGCTGACCCCCCGAAAGCTGGGAGATCTGACGACCCGCGAAGTCTGCCATCGCGACCTTCTCCAGGGCCTGCATCCCCGCCTCCCGCTCCGCCTTCCCCGGGCGGCGTAACCACCCCAGGCGCCCGTACATCCCCATCATGACGACGTCCAGCACGCTCGTAGGGAAGTCCCAGTCGACGCTTCCGCGCTGCGGTACGTACGCCACGGCCCGCCGCTCGGACCGATACGGAGATCCATTGACCAGAACCAGTCCGGCGGCCGGCTCCACCAGCCCCAGAATCGCCTTGATCAGCGTGGTCTTACCGGCTCCGTTCGGGCCGACGATCGCCATGAGGACGCCCGCCGGAAGATCCAGATCTACGTCCCAGAGAACGGGCGTGTCGCGATACGCGACGGTCAGGTCGCGGACTTCGATCGCCGTTCCGTTCATTCGCGCTTCGCGAGCAAGGCCTCCACGATCGTGTCCACGTTGTGCCGGATCATGCCGTCGTAGGTGTCGGCTCCGCTGCCCGGTCCACCGAGCGCATCCGAATAGAGGTTGCCGCCGACTTCGACTGCGAACCCTCGAGCCCGAACGGCAGCCTGAACCGCCTCGATGCTGCGCGGCGAGACGGAGGTTTCCACGAAGAGTGCCGGGATGCGCCGCTCGGCTACGAACCGTGCCAGCTCCTGGACATCGGCCGTGCCGGCCTCGGCGACTGTCGAGATGCCCTGCAGCCCGCGAACGTCGAAGTCGTACGCTTTGCCGAAGTAGTTGAACGCGTCGTGCGCCGTTACCAGTACCCGTAGCTCGGCCGGCACCCCGGCGATCCGCTCGCGGACGTACCCGTCGAGCTCCTCGAGCCGCGCCTCATAGGCTGCCGCCCTTCCACGGTATCCCGCCGCGCTCTGCGGATCCAAGTCGGCCAGCGAGTCAGCAACCCGTCCGACGACGTCTCTCCACAGGCCGGCATCCATCCAGATGTGCGGATCATACGCACCTTCGAACTCCGGCGGGGTCAGCAGTCGGGCAGGGTCGATCGCGTTACCGACCGCAACCGTCGGGCGTCCCCTAGAGCCCATCTGCTCGAACAACTCTCCCATCCGACCCTCGAGATGAAGGCCGTTGAACAACACGATATCGGCTTCCATCATCCGGCGAACGTCCCCCTCGCTGGCCCGGTACAAGTGAGGATCCACTCCCGGTCCCATCAGTCCGGTCACCCGAACTCGTTCGCCCCCGACCTCTCGCGCCAGGTCGGCAACGATGCTCGTGGTCGCCACTACCCGTACCTGCCGGTTCGCCAGGTCCGCCATTCCCTCCTGGTCGGCGGCGCAACCCGTCAATGCTACCGCCACGAACAGCGGCAACAGTGCCCTATGGTGCCAATTCATCTTCGACTTCTCCCTCCCGAATGTCCGTCACGTAAACGTGCTCGGCGGCCTGACGACCGATCGCACACTCCTCTCCGGAAACCCGCAGCGTCATCGGTCCGTTGAAAGGCGCCACCGACAAGACCTCCACGCCTGCCTCAGGGAAGAGCCCGAGCTCCGCGAAGTATCGGAGCATCGCCGAATCCTCGTCCCCGACCTCCGAAACCGTCGCTCGCTGCCCTGCCGCCAGCGATGCCAACGCCTCGCTCTCGGATTCCTCCACCTCCAGGTCGCGTGTCGGGATCGGTGAACCGTGCGGATCGGTCGTCGGATTCCCAAGAATCTCGTCCATCCGATCCTCCAACTCCTCCGACAACACGTGCTCCCACTTCTCCGCCTCCGCGTGGACCCTGTCCCAAGGGACGTCCATGGCCTCGAACAGGTATCGCTCTACCAGGCGATGATGACGTATCACCTCCAGCGCGATCCGACGGCCCGCTTCCGTCAGCATCACGCCCCGGTAGCTCTCGTGCGACAGGAGCTTCAACGCCGACAGCTTCTTGACCATCCCGGTCACCGTTCCCGGCGCAACCGAGAGCCGGACGGCGATGGACGACGTCGTTACCGGGCCTCCCCCACGGCTGAGGTCATAGATCACCTTGAGGTAGTCTTCCACGGCCTGAGTACGCATTTTGCTAAAGCAAATCAGAGTTTTCGGCTATCCTAAAATCACCGTGCAAACCATGGGCCGCAAGGGGGTCACGCGGAGACGCGGAGGTCGCGGAGAGAATAGAGAAGGTGAAGAGAGAAGGTGAAAGTGCGCTCTATTCACCCTCACGTTCATCATTTGAAACGCAGACAAAGCGAAGGGCCGGCCCCGCAGTTCGGGACCGGCCCTGTGCCCAGGTGCTGCTTCTTTCCTATCGTCATCCCCGCGAAAGCGGCGATCCAGCGGATGGATTCCTGCTTTCGCGGGAATGACTTGTCAAGCGTACTGCCGATAGCGTTTCTATCTGACTCCCTCGAGCTGAGCGAGCATCTGGGCCAAGCTAGGGTCCTGTGGCGTGACAGCCTCCTCGTCCTGTTCCCCCGAACGAATGCGGTAAACCTTCTCGACTGGAAGGACGAAGACCTTTCCATCACCGACCTCGCCCGTCCGGGCGCTCGAAAGGATTGCCTCGACAGTGTTCTGGACGAAAGTCTCGGAGACCCCGATCTCGAGGCGAACTTTGTCGTGGAGCTCCATCTTGACGGTTACGCCGCGGTAGGTCTCCACTTGCTCCATCTCCCCGCCGTGACCCTGGACGCCGGAGACTGTGAGACCGCGAATCTCTGCCCGAAAGAGCGCTTCGAGAACGTCGCCCAGCTTCTCGGGGCGAACGACGGCGACGATCAACTTCATACGGCCTCCTTGGCTGTGTCGATGCGACCGACGGGAACGGTGGGGTTCGGGCCGGAGTCGCTGAAGAAGCCATCCGCGAGGACGAGCACGGCACCCTCACCCCGCGCGTACCCCTCTTCGCCGTGAAGGACGACATCCATACCGATCCCCTCTTCGCGCGCCGCCTTGCGAAGGGGCGTAACGAGAGAGATGAGCTTGAGCAACACGAAGGTCGCAATGCCACTGTAGATCCCCGCCCCGAGGATTGCGATCGCCTGGGTGAGAACGGCCTGAGGGGCGCCGAAAAGGAGCCCGTCGGTTCCGCCCCAGACCGCCTGAGCGAACACACCGGTCAGCAGTGCCCCGACGAGTCCGCCCATGCCATGTGCAGCGAAGACGTCGAGCGAGTCGTCCAACCGGCTTCGGGAGCGCAGAAGGATGATGTAGTAGCTCGGGAACGCCGCGATGGCTCCCACGGCCAGGGCGCTGAGCGGCGAGACGAAACCTGCCGCGGGCGTGATGGCCACCAGACCCACGACGATCGCGGTCGCCGCACCGACCGCCGTCGCCTTCTTGGAGCGTAAGGAGTCGAGCAGCATCCAGGCGACTAACGTCGCGGCCGGAGCGAGCATCGTATTCACGAAGGCGAGCGCCGCAATCTCATTCGCGGCCAGGGCGCTTCCCCCGTTGAAGCCGAACCACCCGAACCAGAGCAGCCCAGCGCCGAGCAGCGCGTAAGTCACATTGTGCGGTAGAAGCGCCTGCCGCCCGTAGTCCTTCCGACTCCCGACGAGCACGGCCGCTACCACCGCCGCCACGCCCGCATTCACGTGGACCACGGTTCCGCCCGCGAAGTCTAGTGCCCCGAGCGCGCCAATCCAGCCGCCGCCCCACACCCAGTGCGCGATCGGCGCATAGACCACGATCGTCCACAGCGCGATGAACGTCAGGTAGGGTCCGAACCGCATCCGCTCCACCACCGCCCCCGAGATCAGCGCGGCCGTGATGATCGCGAACGTCCCCTGAAATGCCATGAACAGCAGGTGCGGATACGCGCCCCAGTCACCTCCCTCCAGCCCGACCCCGCGCAGGAATGCGTAATCCAACCCCCCTATCATCGCGTTCCCCGCCGAGAACGCCAGGCTGTACCCGATCAGCGCCCACACCACTCCCGTTACTCCGAGCGATGCCACACTCATCATCAGCGTGTTCAAGATGTTCTTCGAGCGCACCAAGCCGCCGTAGAAGAACCCCAGCGCGGGTGTCATCAGTAGAACCAGGGCTGTCGACATCAGCATCCACGCCGTGTCGGCGCCCACCAACTCGACCGGCGCCTGAAGTGCGACCACCGCTACCGCTAGAAACGAGGATCCAGGGAGTATCATCGGCTGATCGATTGGAGGTAGGCAAAGAGCAGCACGCGCATGCCGCTAAACTCGCAGTGACAATCTCCAGCGTAGCGCCCCGCGCCGAATAATGCAAGGTAGCAATGCCATCGAACTTCAGAAAATTAGGCGGGGCCGCCGCGGTGTTCAGAAAACGAGCAGTGGTCGGACTTTGCGGCGATCAGCGGTCCGCTGAGACACGTCACGCGTGACCGGAGTTCGGAATCATGGTAGGGGTGGAATCAGTGACCGGGGTGTCTGCGGGTACGGCGAGGAAGTGGAGGAGGAGAGCTGGCGGGGGTGGCGAGATCGCAAGGCGGCTGGAGGGGAGGGAGGCAGGGGACGAAAGCCCCGGCACTCCCTCGCCTCCAGCGGACCGTCAACGTCTGTACTCGATCTCGACCATGCGGAGCGCCTCCTCGTTGGGCTCGAGTTCGGAGTCCCCGGCGGGGATGTCGTTGAGCTCGAAGATGAAGGCGACGATGTCGGTGTACTGCTCCATCGTCAGGCGACCCGGGGCGTCCATCGGCATGGTGTTGCGGATATGGGACACGAGGTCGTACGCAGAGCGGCCGGAAAAGCCGCCGAGGACACGGCCTGCAGCCCAGTCGTTGGAGCTATGGCAGGCGGCGCACTCGCGACTCTGAGTCGCGTCACCACGATCGGCCTGAGCGGCGGTGTAGACGCCCGAATAAACGGAAGCGGATGCACCCGAGGTCGGGGTCGGTGCGTCGTCGGCTGGAGCGGCGGCGGCTGGAGGGGCGTCGGCCGGAGCGGCGTCCGAGGGTCCCGGGGCCTCGGTGGTTCCAATGGCGCCCCCCTGGGAAGCGCACGCAATCGCCGTCATAAGGACGGCCGGCCCGGCAACCCAGCGGAACGATCTCTTCATGGTTTCGTCTCCTTCGGTGATGAGAGTATTAGCCGCCTCGGCTCGCATTTCACGGTATTCACCGACCGGGGGATAGCAGCGTCTTGTAGGAGAGGCTACCGTCTCGGGCGAGCGAACGTTCCTTCTTTGCATCCGAGAAAGTAGCGCAACCGACCGGTTTCGTGCCACCCGCAACCGCTCATCGGAATCGGTTGGCTACTGATCGGCGCGGGGAAATGGGTCGATCTCGACCCCGATCGAAGCCAACAGGTGCGTGGAGAAATCGGAAAGGTCGTGGTGCACGCGCTCCTGGATGTCGAAGATGTCTTCCGGCTGGAGGTGGTCCCAGAAGTTGCCTTCCTGACCCGTTCGGATCTTATGGCTGCTGCGCAGGGCGGCGGCACTCCAAACCGCCCGGCCGATCAGCTGCGGCTCGGGTTCGTGATCGAGGAAGTCGAGGACGGTCTGGAGAGCTTTACCTGCGGCGGCGTCCAGGCTCGCGTAGGAGATGAACGTGGCATCGCGGTGATTGAGCAGCTTCGGTGACCAGATGTTCATGTACTCGATCCAGGCGGAAAGGCCGAGCCGCGAATGGTGGATGAAATCACGCATCGACCGGGTTTGCTGCTCCTTCTCCTGGAGGTAGTAGTATGCCGAGACCACGACGTCGTAGGGGTTGCGTGCCAGAAAGATGGTCGGATAACCGCGGTGCAGGTCCCAACGGTAGGGCTGGTGACATACTGCGATGAGAGGCACGCGGCGGTCGGAAAACCCGAACGCTGGGTATCCGCGAGAGGATTCCTCGTGATGATCCGGGATGACGGAGAACACGTTTCGTGGCGAGACCCGGATGTCGAGGTGGTATCGGGCTGCGAGGTAGTGTGCGACCAGGAAGCGAAGCCATCGACCGCCGCTTCTCGGATGCGAGCAGATGAGCGCTTCAGCGTGCATCTTCCGGAAGCCTCAAGTCAACTGCCGTGATACGGGGTCGGCTCCGGGCGCATGGTCCGTTGCGGCCTCTCGGATGACGCCGGCGAGGGCGGCGAGGTGACCGAGCAAGAAGGAGACGACGCCGAGAAGCTTGGCGCACTCCTCCACGACGATCTGAACGGTAGTCGCCATCCCCAGGTTCAGAAACGAGGTGACAGCGAGAAAGAAGCCGCCCAGGAGGAAAAAGGAGAGCGTCGCGGAGTAGCGAGTGATCTCGCGGCGGAAGTAGTAGCAAAGCGCCGCGGCCAGAACACCATAGATGGCTGTCGGCGCGCCGTCGAGCATCGGATCCGTTTCGACGCCGAATAAGCGGAAGAAAGTGGTGTCCATACCTTCGTGGAACTGGAAGGCCTCGTCGAGCATCAGGTACAGGAACCCGAATGCGGAGAAAGCCCAGAAGCTGGCTTGGCGTCGGGACGGCTTCGTAGTTCGCAGGGATCTCGCGAGGAGGAAGATGATCCATGCGACGATTGCCGTCGCGGCAAGTTGGTTCGAGGAAAGAAAGGTGATCGCTTGTCGCTCCTCGAAGCGGTGGGTCAGCGCTCCCATCTCATAACCACTGATGATCGCCGCGACGATCGCGACGATGTTCACAGCAAAAAAAGCGACGGCCGCCTTCGCCGTCCAGTTTCCATCTACTGCGGTTGCCATCGGTTGCTCCATCTATAGTCGCTTGGGTCGACATGGCGCTCAGCCAGAGTCGATATAAACGTTCAGCCAGGACAGTCGGTGACATGGGTCCGTCGGCATCGGCGGCCTTCGCTGCATCACCGTCCTGGTGTGTACGGAAAAGGTAGTTTCTCAGTTTCGAGGCCGCGAGGGCGGTGGGCTAGGAGGTTTGACCCATTCGTGGTGGACCGAATCAACGGGGAAGGGTCGAGCTGCCGGCGATTTCGGACGAGAGGAGTGGGTGGCGGGAGGACCCGTCAAATCGCCGGCCCTACGGATCGTCGTCGGCGAGGGTCTGCTTGAACCAGTCGATCATGGCGGCGTTGGCGCGTTCGGCGTCCTCGCCACGGAATCCGTGTCCTGCGCCGGGAATGATGATCATCTCGGTGCGGACGTCGTGCTCTTGGAACGCGGCATGGATCGTTTCGCTGTTGCTGACGTTGACGAGGTCGTCGGCGTCGCCGTGGATGAGGAGCGTCGGGGGATCGTCCGGCGAAACATGGACGATCGGCGAGTACTCGGGTGCTATATCACGATCGAAGTTGAGGGCGGGGAAGCGAGTGTCCGATGAGCCGTCGGCACCGCGGGCGATGCGCCGGAGGTCGACGGGGGGGAAATAGGCAACGACGGAGGCGATTCGGTTGCCTTCCCGCATGAACTCTTCGGAGGCGCTCGGATCGCCCTCGTCGGACGCGTTGCCGAGCATCAGCGCGAGGTGACCGCCGGCACTCCCGCCGAAGGCCCCGAGACGGACCGGGTCCACCCCCCATTGGTCGGCGTTGTGGCGGATGAAGCGAACCGCCTGCCGAACGTCGGCGACGATTTCCGGGATCACGTACCTCGGGCTGCTGCCGTGGCGCACGGCGAAAACGGTAAAACCCTCGGCGAGCAGATCTTCGAATCGAGTGGCGGTGGCTTCTGGCGCGGTGTACCTGGAGAACCAACCACCGCTCACCATATAAAGGACGGCCGCGCCATTGGCGTTCGCGGTTGGTCGGAGGACATCGAAAGTGAGGGCCATCCCGTCCTTGTGACCATAAACGATGTCGGGCACGATCTCCGCCGACTGTGCGGCACCGGTGACGGGTGCCAGCACCAGGCCGGCGATCAGGATGGCGAGGCCACTGCGTGAACGACTCCGCATTCTCATCGGTCCTCCTGGATGGGGTGGGTGGTTATCGGTATTGCAGCTGTATCTCCTCCAGCCTTGCACTTCCCGGACAGAGTTCCTCGTAGGGGAGCTCGCATAGGGGCCGGTCCACGGTGCCGAGGTTCTCGTTCATTTCCACGCTCCCGGGCTCCACGTACAGCAACCCCATCGCCACCTCCCCAGCCCGTTGCCGCTCTCGTACGTAGTTCTCCACCGATTCCCGATTCGTTGGGTCGTACCCGTCGGGCACCTGTCGGAACTGGATCGTGCTTCCGTCGTGCATGGTGACGCTGCGTACTCCGCCGGGCTCCACGGAGGCAGTGATCTCGGCCGCCGGCGGAATGAAATCCGCCAGGACCGCGAGCTGCGCGTGTTCGCGGGTATGGAGGTAGCTCTTCGTCGATCCGACGTGATCGTTGAAGGCCACACACGGTGAGATCACATCGACGAGGGCGAACCCATCGTGCTGAAGCGCGGCCTTCAGGATCGGCACGAGGTGCACCTTGTCGCCCGAGAAGCCGCGGGCCGCGAAAGAAACTCCCAGGGTGAGCGCAAGGTGGATCGGATCGATCGGCTCCTGGCGATTTTCCTCGCCCCGCTTGGAGCGGGTACCCACGTCCGCCGAAGCAGAGAACTGGCCCTTGGTGAGTCCGTAGACGCCGTTGTTCTCGATCAGGTACAGCATCCTGACGTTCCGTCGGATGGCGTGACAGAGGTGCCCGAGGCCGATCGAGAGGGAGTCTCCATCGCCGGAGACACCGAGATAGATGAGGTCGCGGTTCGCGGCGCTCGCACCGGCGGCGATGGCAGGCATCCGGCCGTGGACGGCGTTGAAGCCGTGTGCCTGGCCGAGGAAATAGGTCGGGGTCTTGGAGGAGCAACCGATGCCACTGAGCTTGGCGACGCGGTGTGGGGGCAGGTCGAGCTCGAACACCGCCTGGATGACGGCGGCGGTGACGGAGTCGTGCCCGCAACCGGCGCAGAGGGTGGACATCGCCCCCTCGTAGTCACGCGCCGTCAATCCGAGGGCGTTGGTGGGCAGCCCCGGATGGCGGACCTTGGGCTTGAGGATGTACGTCATGCGTTGGCCCTTCGGGGTGGTAGCTTCGGATAGGCAGCGCTCCCGAGAGCATCGAGAACTCCCTCGACTACGTCCTGCGCGCTGAGTGGGAGCCCTCCGAACGTTCCCAGCGACTCGAGGCTGTCCCTCGGTACGCCCGTTTCGAGGCTCAGCAGGTTCGCGAGCTGTCCATCCCGGTTCTGCTCGACGACGAAGACACGCTCGTGGGCACCGAGGAAGCTCGAGATCTCGTGACTGAACGGGAAGGCGCGGACGCGGAGGTAGTCGACCGCGATCCCGCGAGGGGCGAGCGAATCGATCGACTCGAGGACGGCCCGGTGGCAGCCGCCGGCCGAGATGATTCCAATCGACGCCCCGCGTGCGGTTCGGATCTCGGCGCTCGGAACGTGGAGAGCGGCGGAGTCGATTTTTCGCCGCAGCCGCTCCATCACGTCGACGTACTCGTCCGCATCTTCGGTGTACGCTCCGTGCTTGTTGTGCCCCGAGCCGCGGGTGAAGAAGGCGCCCTTCGGGTGAACGCCGGGGAGCGTGCGTGCGGCGATCCCGTCGGCGTCGACGTCGAGGTAGCGCTGGAAGTGGTCGATCGTCTCGAGGTCTTCGGCGTCGAGCACCTTTCCCCGGTCGGGTCGATAACTGTCATCCCATCGCAGGCGGGGGACGAGCCAATCGTTCATCCCGATGTCGAGGTCGGACAGCACGAAGACGGGGGTCTGGAAGCGCTCGGCCAGATCGAACGCTTTGACCGCGAAATAGAAGCACTCTTCCGGGTCGGAGGGGATGAGGAGGATGTGCTTCGTGTCACCGTGGGAGGCGTAGGCGCAGAGCATCAGGTCGCCCTGCTGGGTGCGGGTCGGCATCCCCGTGGATGGGCCGGCGCGCTGGATGTCGAAGAAGACGGCCGGGATCTCGGCGTAGTAGGCGAGGCCGATGATTTCACTCATCAGCGAGATGCCGGGGCCGCTCGTGGCGGTGAAGGCACGAGCGCCCATCCAGTTGGCGCCCACGACCATGCCTGCCGCTGCCAGCTCGTCCTCCGCCTGGAGGATGGCAACCCGGGAACGATCGGTCTCCTCCTCCTTCCGCAGCTTGCCGCAGAACGCCTGGAAGGCGTCGATCATGGAGGTCGACGGCGTGATCGGGTACCAGGCGGCGACGGTGGCACCCGCGTAGACGCACCCCAAAGCCGCAGCGGAATTGCCGTCCATGATGATCGAATCGCCCGTCGCGTCCATCGGTTCGACGCGGATTGGCAGCGGGCATTCGAGGGTGTCGATCGCCGTGTCGTACCCGAGCCCGAGCGCCTTGTAGTTCGAGTCCAGCAACGACTTCTTCTTCGCGTACGTCTCGCCGAGGAGTTTTTGTACGATCTCCGCGTCGAGGCCGAGGAGCGCGGCGAGCACGCCGGCGTACGCAATGTTCTTCATCAGGATGCGCTCGCGTGCCCCAGCGAAGTTCTCGTTGCACAGACGCGCGAGCGGGACGCCGAGGAAGTGGAGGTCATCCCGGAGCAGGTTGGTGGGCAGTGGCCAGCTCGAGTCGTGGAGGACCCATCCTCCGGACCGAACCTCGTCAACGTCTCGTGCATAGGTCGCCGGGTTCATCGCGACCATCAGGTCGAAGGTCGGGATCCTGGCGGTATGCCCATCCGCGTTGACCCGGATCTCGTACCAGGTCGGGAGGCCCTGGATGTTCGAGGGGAAGAGGTTCTTTCCTGAGACCGGGACGCCCATCCGGAAGATCGCTCGGCGGATGAGGGCGTTGGCGCTGGCCGACCCGCTCCCGTTCACCGTCGCGATCTTGAAGGCGAAGTTGTTCACCCGGCTATGGGAGTCCGAGCTCATGCGGCACCTCCCGCGGCCGATGAGACGAGTGTGGGGACGGTCGGGTTGAGGATCGGCAGCGCCGGACCCCGCGGTGTGTGATCGTGGCCCGGCAATAGCCCGGCGTAGGGGATCAGAAGGTCGAACTTGCCCATATCCCAGGCGGCAGTCGGGCAGCGCTCGGCGCAAAGGCCACAGTGGATGCAGAGGTCCTCGTCCTTGAGCATCAGCCGAGCGGTCTGCGGAAGCGGCCCGGATGCGAACAGTGCCTGGTCCGAGTTCAGAGCGGGGGCGGTCAGGTTCAGCCGGACCTCGTCTTCCTCGCCGTCCGGAGCGATGGTCAGGCAGTTGACGGGACAGACGTCGACGCAGGCGTCGCACTCGATACAGAGCTCATCGGTGAAGTCCGTCTGCACGTCACAGTTGAGGCATCGGGCGGCTTCGCGGAGAGTCTGCTTCGCGTCGAAGCCGAGCTCGACCTCGACCTCCAACGTCGCCAGCCGCTCTTCGAGCCCGACGTGCGTCATCCGGGCCCGCTGCGCCGCGTCGTAGTCATTCCCGTAGCTCCACTCGTGCATCCCCATCTTCTGACTGACGAGGTTCATACCGTACGCCGGACGATCGTCGAGCGGCTGTGACTGACAGTAGCGGTCGATCGAGATGGCGGCCTGGTGGCCGTGTTCGACGGCCCAGATGATGTTCTCCGGCCCCCACGCGGCGTCGCCTCCGACGAAGACGCCGTCACGGGTCGTTTGGAAGGTCGTGCGGTCGACTACGGGGTTGCCCCAGCGGTCGAGCTCGATGCCGATATCCTTTTCGATCCAGGGGAACGCGGCTTCCTGGCCGATCGCGACGATCACGGCGTCGCAGGGGATCGTGACAGTGTCCAGCGTCCGGCTCCTCGAGCGGCCATCCTGCTCGTACCATTCGACGATATCGAACTCCATCCCGGTCAGGACGCCGTCCTCGACGATGAACCGTCGGGGGGAGTAGTTCTCGATGACCTCGACGAGCTCCTCCTCGGCATCCTCGAGCTCCCACGGCGAGGCCTTGAAGTGAGGGCGGGAACGCCGAGCCATCACCTTCACGTCGGTGGCGCCCAGACGCTTGGCGGACCGGCAGCAGTCCATCGCCGTATTCCCGACGCCGATGACGAGAACGCGCGGTTCAATGCTGTCGATATGGCCGAAGGCGATGGACTGGAGCCAATCGATCCCGATGTGGATACGGTCGGTGTCGTGCCGGCCCGGAAGGTCGAGCTCTTTGCCACGGGGAGCGCCGGAGCCAATGAAGATGGCATCCCAGCCCTCGTCCAGGACGCTTGCGAGGCTCTCGACGGGGTGATTGGAGCGGAGATCGACCCCCATGTCGAGGATCATCCCGATCTCCTCATCGAGGACTCGCGGTGGGAGGCGGAACTGCGGGATGTTGTTCCACATCAGGCCGCCGGCCCGGGCGAGCTTCTCGTAGATGGTGACTTCGTAGCCCAGCGGCAGCAGGTCGTTCGCGACGGTGAGCGACGCGGAGCCCGCTCCGATGCAGAGGATTCGCTTGCCGTTCTTGGCCTCGGGGATCTGCGGGAGGTGGGCGCGCATGAGCTCGTCGTCCCGAAGGTCGGCGGCGACGCGCTTCAGGCGGCAGATGGCGACGGGCTCGCCATCGAGCCGGGTTCGCCGGCAGGCGGGCTCGCACGGCCGGTCACACGTCCTCCCCAGGATCCCGGGGAAGACGTTCGACTTCCGGTTGAGGAGATAGGCCTCCGTGAAGCGACCCTGGGCGACCAAGCGGATGTACTCTGGGACGTTGGTGTGGGCTGGACAACCCCACTGGCAATCGACTACGCGGTGATAATACTGTGGGTCAGAGACGTCGGTTGGTCGCATGGGTCAGGTTGGACGGTGGCCTTTAGGTGGCCGGCGGTTCCCCGCCGGCGCGGCTTGCCTCCTCGCGTTCCTCCGGTAAGGGAAGGTCCGCGTAGATGGGGCAGAGCGCGCCGGAGCAGCGGACCCCCTGCTCGAGGCAGGCGATCTCGCCCGTGCTGAGTGCGGCCCTCCAGTCGGCCAATCGAGGGATGATGGCGACATTGCGGTCACACCCGGAGCAGTAGATGGTGTGAAGGTCCATGAGACAACCCTCCGGACCGCGGGAAACCCGGCTCGGCCGAACGGGCCGAGCCGTGGTGGCGCCGGGGAGGTGCCGCGAAAGAGGAAGGGAGCGGGACCTGGGGCGCTACTCAGTGCCTTCATTCATTCACCGCAGGCCGTGCCAGGGTGATGAACGAGCCTAAGCTGAATATACGAGGCGCCTTCCGCCAGAAAAGGATCTTCGTGCTCGATCCTTCGCCGGGCAGACGCCGCGACGGGCCGAGGAAGCTCGAACACATCGTCCGAGAGGGATGCAGGGTATATGCCGATAGGAACGACGACGCTCCGCAGGACTTCATGCCGGAACTGCGTTCACGTTCCCGAGCGATGACGGACGGGAACGGGAACGTATACGGGTACGGGATCCGCCCGAACCAGGACCATATCATGACCCTATTCGCGGGCATGACCCCGGTGCCCGCGGGCTCGGCATACAGAATCCTCACGCGGAGCCGCGAAGGATGCGGAGGGACGGAAGTACTGTTATCCTATCGTGCGTTGGCCCCTGCGTTACCCTGCGTTTCCCAGTGGGTCCTTGACCGGTCTCCGTGACTCCGCGTCTCCACGTTTTCCGCACGAGCCGTCTTCGCGGGCCGTTACCGCGGGTGCTCGTCTTGGCCGTGTATGTCCTCGGCCTTATCGGCTCGCCGGCCGGCGAGGCGGTTCTGCTCTGGGTGCACCTGACGACCGAGCACCAGGTCGCGCATCCTGGCGCCGGCGGGGCGAGGGACGTGGTCGTGATGGCGATCGGTGAGGGGAGCGTGCTGGAAGCGATCGCACGAGGTGAGCATCCGGTCCCCAAGCACCCCCTTTCGTCATTCCCGCGAAAGCGGGAATCCAGTGCAGGACAGTCGCCGGAACAACTGGATTCCCGCCTTCGCGGGCATCTGAGGTGGTCTGTCAAGGGTGACGAGTTGCTTCGGGCGCCGGGG
>WHSP01000123.1 GCA_009380025.1 Gemmatimonas sp.
AGATAAGCCTTTCCGGTACTCTTTAACAGACCCTCGACAAGGGCCAAGCTTGTTCAAGGACTAGAGTTGCCCGGTAGACCTTGGCACCGAGCGATATGGATTGGCGACCGGTCAGCATGTCCGTCCACGTACAGGCTTGCTCCGGGGCCGTGAACAGGAACCTACCTCCGGGTTTGAGAGCCGATGCGACCCGACGGACAAGCGCCGCCTGTGCGTCGGCCGACAGTAGAAACAGCAGGCCCCATGCAACACCGTCGAACACGCGGCCGAAGTAGTCCGAGTCCTCTACTGTTTCGCAAGCTATATGCGCCCGCGGGAAGCGTTCGTGAAATGCGGCTGTCATCGCTGGGGCGGCATCTACACCGTAGACCACAAATCCGTCTTCAATTAGGACCTGAGAGATTGGGACGCCATTACCACAGCCGAGGTCCAGAACGGCACCACCGGACGGAAGCTCCCGGGCCCACGCCCGGACGGTCGCGACACCGATCGCCGGATCGCGTCGAACCATGAACTCCTGGCGACTTCGCAAGTACGCTCTGGCAAGCTCCCGCGAGAGGCTGAGCGATCGATCTTGACATCCGGCCACCGAAACCAGGTATTCGACAGGTCTGCACGCCCGTGCCTTCCGGACTTCCACGTGAGTCCGGCGAGCCGCACGAAGCCGGCAGACGGATGGCTCCGGGTCATGCACTGGTCGCACCCTGAGCGGTGTAGTCGGAGACCCCGGCTGGATCCAGGGACTTTCGGACCTGGAAAACCGGGCCGGATTCGGGCACCGCGCATTCCGACGCTTCGCGGCCGGACCTTCTCCTTCGATCGAGAGGTTGAGCGATGAGCAAGCACTACACGGGTCTCCTGCTCTCCGCGGTACTTTCCGGCCTTGCCCTGGCCGTGGCTTCGACCGCCGAAGCCCAGACCCCGGCGCCCGCGACCGTCGGCTGGGAAGTGCCCAGGACGGCGGACGGCCACCCGGACCTCCAGGGCAACTGGACGAACGTATGGATCACGCCCATCCAGCGGGAAGAGGGCAGGGGACCCGTGTTCACCCCGGAGGAGGTGGCGGAGTTGGAGGAGCCGTCGGGCGACTGCCCCGCCAGCCCGGGGACTCTCGATTGCGGACGAGGCGGCGGCCAGGTTGACGCGAGCCTGAGCGGAGTGGAGTACAACGAGGTCTACTGGGACCGGGGCTCGCGCGTCGCGGTCGTGAACGGCGAACCGAGAACGTCGCTGATCACCCGCCCCTCGAACGGGCGGCGCCCGCCCCTGACGGCGGAGGGCGAGCGGCGCCTGCAGGCGGAGCGCGACTTCAGGAGCCAGTTCGGCCCCTACGACCACCCTGAGCTGAGACCGATCGCCGAGCGGTGCGTCGTTTCGTTCGGGAGCAACGCAGGTCCGCCGATGCTGCCGAACGGTGCCTACAACAACAACTACACGATCGTACAGACTCCCGATCACGTGATGATCATGACCGAGATGATCCACGACACACGGATCATCCGGATCGGCGACGGACCCCGGCTGCCCCCTCACATCCGGCCGTGGTTCGGCGACTCCTGGGGTCGCTGGGAGGGCGAGACGCTCGTTGTCGAGACCACGAACCTCAGCCCGAGGCAGAGCCTCCTGGGCATTCCGCCATCGGAGCAGATGAAGGTCATCGAGCGGTTCAGGCGAGTCGACGAGGAGACCATCCTGTACGAGTTCACCGTCGAGGACCCGGTGATGTATTCGCAGGCGTGGGGCGGGGAGGTGCCGTTCGCGAGGCTAAACGATCGGCTCTACGAGTACGCTTGCCACGAAGGGAACTATTCGCTCCCGGCGGTCCTGAGCGGTGCGCGCTCCGAGGAAAGCGAGCGTTCCTAGCTCGTTTCCATCCGGAAACTTGTAAACTTAGGGACGATAAAGAGTAACGGCGCCCTGCTGGCCCTGAGCCGGAAACAAGACCAGTATCACCAACCGGCCGTCGCGGTCGCCGAAAAACATCACGCCGCGCGGGGGGACAGTACGTCGGCACGACTCTTACCTTCGGCGAGTTGCATTCGCACCTGCTGTACCTGCGGGGTACGGAGGCGGCACGAACGGCGCTCATCGCCCTACTGGATGATCCGGTGCACGAATGGCTCGAGGTGACGCCCGACCTGGTCCGTGAGGCGGTTCATGGCTGGCTCAGCCGCTTCGCCGACCAGAGCTTTTCGTTGGTGGACGGGTCAGCTTCGAGGTGATGCGACGGGAGAAGCTAACCCATGCGTTCACGTTCGATCACCATTTCGAAGTGGCCGGATTCGCAGTCTTACGTTGACATCACCCGCACACCGGCAGGAGAGAATGGTCGAAAGACTGCGGCTCAGCGAGGAGGCGTGGCGGGAGCGGCCAACGCCGGACGAGTACCGCGTGCTACGACAGCACGGCACGGAAGCGCCCTGGCAGGGTTGTTTCCTCGGAACCAGCGAGCCGGGTAGCTATGTCTGCGCGGCCTGTGGCAACCCCCTCTTCCGCTCGGGCGAGAAGTTCGAATCCGGCACGGGTTGGCCGTCTTTCACCCGGCCGGTCGCGGAGGACGCGGTCGAGGAGCACGAGGACCGCTCCTTTGGAATGGTGCGTACGGAGGTGCGCTGTGCCCGCTGCGGTAGTCACCTGGGTCACGTCTTTCCCGATGGCCCTCCCCCGACGGGGCTGCGTTACTGCATCAACTCGGTTGCCATGAAGCACGTGCCCGAGGGGCAGCCCGTTCCACTGGTGACGAAGTAAACGACCCGGACGCGCCACCATTACATCAGTGGGGCCCGGGTTCCCCTCGTGGAGTATCGGCGGAGCATGCGTAGTGCTTCCGCAGCCCGGTCCGGGCACGGATTCCGCTCTCTCCAGACCTCTATTTCTCCGCCAGTTCCTTGAGTTTCTGCAGCGCGTTGGGCCACATCTGCTGGAACGGCTCCACGTGCTCATCCTCGACATCCACATCCACCAGAACTTCGGTTGCTCCGTCCCTTTCTTTGAACGTGTAATTCTCGAACGCGGGAGTCCACTTTCTGGCTGTCTCGCTGGTCGTGTCCTCTTTCCCGTCCTGCAAGATCCCAAGGTGCTCAATGGAGACAAACTCATAACGTTTGTTTTCGGCGATCCGGCTGACCATGCCGCCTTCTTTGCCTGTCTCCGGATCCGGACCGAGAAAAAGGATTTTCGATCCCTTGTTCCAGTCTCCCTTGTAATACGAGCCAGGATGGAAGGCCTGGGTCCATTCCCTGAAGGTCTTGTCGTCGAGCATCGTGTGCCAGACCTTCTGCTTCGGTGCATCGATTAGGATTGAAAAATGTAACCTGTGCATGTCTCACCTGTGCCGCTGAGGGGGTATGGGTGCTTGAACGTGGTTATACGCGGGCGTCCATTTTGGGACGAGTCTTCTCGAAGCGCCAGGCGGACGCATGGCAGAGGCCGAGGTGTGCCCTCCTCGGTGTGCTACTTGCCGACAACTCAATCTCCTTTCGGTATAGCCAAAAGGCCTGCGAATACCCGTTGAGCTTCGGGTGCGCCGACCTGAAACCGACCCGGAGCTCTCCGCAGCGGAGGCGCGCAAAGGCGCAAATTTGGGCAACCCGAGCAGCACCCCCCTCGGTTTGTCATCAGTCGCTATCGCCCTGCTTCTCGTACTTCCCGTAGCCGTATTTCTGCTGCTCCTCCGTTGACCGCTTTCGTCGAGCCTGACCTGCACGGCCGGGAAAGGGAAAGCCGCAGGCTCGGATTCGCGCTGAGGCTCTAATTCTACTCGGCTTCCGAGACTTCGCCCGGAATCGGGTCGGCGCGGCACTCACAGCAAGCGTGGACATCGGCAAGGACCTGGTCGCCTCCTCCGCCACTCCCCTCGTTCTGGCCATCGTGGCCGAGGCCGACCCGTACGGCTACGCGATCCTCAAGCGCGTCGGTGATCTATCCGGGGGGGCGCCACAGTGGACGGACGGGATGCTCTACCCGGTGCTGCACCGGCTGGGGAGGCGAGGCTATACCGTAGCTGGTGGGGCAGGTCGGAGACGTGCCGCCGGCGCAAGTACTACCGCATCACCGAGCAGGGGTTAGCGGAGCTGGCCGAGCAGCGGAAGCAGTGGCAGGCAGTGGACGCGTTGCGCAGCTCAGTACCTCCATGCTCACCGTGCCGTAGGCATCGAGGCAGACGAGGCCGAGGTTGTCGAGGCGCGGCGGGTCCCCCCTCCGGCCGCATGGCGATCCAGTAGACGATCCGGACCCGGTCCTCACTGGGGCATTCGCGCATCTGCGGCGTTCCCGGTGTAGCGGTCGAGGAGCTCGTCGAGTCGTCGCACGACTCCGGGAGAGTAAGGGCTCACGCGGCCCGCAGGCATACCCTTGGACTTGTCTCGAGAGCGTGAATCAGCTCCCGGTGAACTCGCGGCGAAGGCTGTCCCGATCGATCCTCTCGCCCCGCAGGTAGACATCCTCGATCCGACGCGTGTTTCGGATGTCCTCGAGGGGATTCGCCTCCAGCACCACGAAGTCGGCGCGCATGCCCGGTGCAATCTTCCCGTGCGCGGTCAGGCCGAGGTGTTCCGCCGGGCGGCTTGTTGCGGCAACGATCGCCTGCATGGGCGTCATTCCGAGCCGGACGAAAATCTCCAGCTCCAGGTGGCTGGAGTAGCCGAAGAAGTGTTTGGGAACCGCACCCGCATCGGTGCCGAGGACGATGTGGACGTCGTGGTCCAGGAGCCGCTGGAAGGCTTCGCGAAGATCGCGCTCTCGCGACTCGGGGAAGGGGGGACGCGGCGCGAAGCTCTCGCCCAGTTGGCGTGCCGCCGCTGGGCTCAGCGTCTCCGTCAGGAACGGATCCTCGGCCTCGCCGTGCCGGCCACGCTCGGATAGACCGAGGTTGGGCACGACGAACGCATTGTGCCGAGCGATCGAGGAGGCGAGATCGTCGTCCAGCCCCGGACCGAGCCGGCCGTGCAGGAATCCGACGACTCCGGCACGGAGCAGCTCCCGCATGTCCTGAGCGTTCTGATGATGGGCCACGACTTGGATGTCGAACCTCGTCGCCTCGTCTACAATCGCATGGAAGATCGGTGGAGCCAGCTTTTCCTGCGATCCGTTCCGGTCGTCGACCCAGATCTTTATGAAGGGGATGGGCGACCTCGCGATCTCGCGGACGGCGGCGCGTGCTCCATCGTCGGTGTCCGCGCCACGGACGATCATCCGGCCCAGGTCTTCGGCGCTGGCCAGCATCTGTGCGTTCGGCCCCTGGCCCGGTGGCGCCATCCCCGCAGCGGACAGGAGCCGTGCCCCTTCCAGCTCACCCTCCTCCTGTGCACGTTGTAGAGGGAGGACGAGCTCGGAGGGGTCGGTGCCGGCGCTGAATATCGCGCCGACCCCATAGTACGCGTAACGGTGCAGGTGATCTGCGACGTTCTCCGGCGTGTAGTTCTCTCCTCCCCAGCTCGTGTAGCCTTCGTATCCCAGATGGGTGTGGGCGTCAATCAGCGCGGGGATCACGGTGCGGCCACTGAGGTCGACCCGCGGCGCTCCCTTCGGTGCGGCCGTGTCGTCGGCCGGTCCGACCCATGTGGTCGTGGAGCCCTCGACGAGGAACGCCCCGTTCTCGACGACACTCCCGTCACCGATTATCAGACGAGCACCCTGGAAGAGGACGGGCTCACCCGCTCGCGCAGGCGCGGCAAGATCGGACTGTGCGCCGCCGCACGCGGCGATGAGGAGGAGCGTGACCATGGAGGCGATCGATCTCGACATCGTGTTTTCCTCGAGCGGGAACCGTTGGAGCGGAAGGCGATCGGCACAACCCGTAAGTCCTGGAGGTGCGCTTCGTCTGCTCTCCGACAGCCGAGAGAGCTAGAAGGCTGTTGAATGACCGGCCTTCTAGGGCAGGAATCGGAACCGTCTTTCGGATCGCAAGGTTCATCTGACATCAGTACGAAGATGTCGTCGCAATCGCCAATCTCCACAGCGTCCTTCCACCGTCCAGACCACTCACCCCTACCGGCTGACGTCCACCGCATCAGGCGGCTGTTCGTCCTCTGCGCCATGTGTAAGATGTGTGAGGAATGGGCTTTGCGATGCCAGAACATGTGCTAGAGGATTCGCCAACCCAGCTCCCTGAGCTGCGAAGCAGGCACAGAACCGAGGAGGCCAAGATGGCTGAGATGGCAATATCGCCCCGCACCCGCACCCACGCGGTCGCTTGGAGCGCGGCGATCTGGTCCGGCGTCATCGCAGGCGCTGCTTTCCTGGTGCTCGAGATGATCATGGTCCCGCTGTTCCTGGGCGACAGCATGTGGGCACCGCCTCGGATGATCGGTGCGATCGTCATGGGGCAGGACGTGCTTCCGCCGCCAGCGACTTTCGATTTCGGGATCGTGATGGTGGCCGTCATCATGCACTTCATCCTTTCGATCGTCTACGCTGTCGTGCTGGCGTTGATCATTGGAAGGATGGGGATGGGAGCCGCGATCGGGGTCGGGGCTGCTTTCGGGCTGCTCCTGTACCTTGTGAACTTCTACGGATTCACGGCGATCTTCCCCTGGTTCGCGATGGCTCGCAACTGGGTGAGCATTTTCGCGCACATCGTATTCGGTATGGTCGCGGCCTGGACGTACAAGCGGCTCGCCGGCCGGCACCCACTCGCGCAGGCGTGAAGTTCGGAGCCCCCGAGGACGGGTCGACCGCTGGTCCGTCGCCGGGGGCTCATGGCCGCCAGACTTCCGTCTCCGGCAGGAAGACCGCCCAGGCGAACGAGAAATGGAGTACTCGTCCTTTACCGGACCGGCGATACATCCGATCGATAAGGAGTAGCCGCGGCATCTCGTCGATTCGACCGGGCCGAGATCCCCAGTAGGCGGTCGAGCGTCCAGGTATCATTCCGCCACTCGAGGATGAGTACGATCGAAACGGCCATGATGACGATCGACGCGAGGAACAGATGGGTCCCCCCCTCCGTGAGTCCGAAGACACCCCAGGGGTCAATGATCTGCCGCCAACTGGCGGCCGTCGAGACGAGATTGGCGAGGAGGGCGATCCATGCGGTGAGCATGCGAAGCAGCCCCACCGCCAGGGCCAAACCAAGCACCAGCTCGGCAACTCCGGCGATCTGAATGAGCGAGGCCCCGGCATCGACGGAGTAGAACGCGGAAAAGATCTGTTGCCCGCCCTCCGTCGCAACCAGTTTGTCGGCCCCCCAGAGCGCGAGGAAGAGGCCCATCCCGACGCGCAGCAACGGCACCGTCCAGCGGGAATGCAGCTCGTTCATAGCGACCTCCCGAAAGGGGTATGCGACGCAGTCATCGGCGATCATCGCCGACGGTCCACAGAACAAGATATCCGATCGAGCACGGTAGCCCTACGGGAATCGCGTTGCTTCCGGGGTGCGCACGGGGCGGGCAATTCTCTGAACGGACGAGGCCGCCTCCCCGACCGTCGCAATTGCCGGATTCGCCTCCAATCCTCACCAATCCCCGATATTCGTCGAATAGTTCCAGGCTCCGGGAGGCGCGCCGTGCAAGGCGGAGAAGACCTGGGGTTCTACGGCTGACCTCCCGCGACTCTGCTGGATGAAGGAAAGCAACGGGAAGACAGCCTGCTTTCATCATCGCCTTGACGGTGCAAACGGCCTGCTACATTCTTGAGCGCACTGCAGCACGGGCGATGGAGTTCGCCCTGAACCGCACCGGAATCTATTTTCCGGCTGCTGATGACTCCTCCCACACGGGTCGATTCCCGTGGGAGGTTTTTTTGTGCACCGGAGTGTCGAGTCATGCTATACATCTACCTGGCGGTCGGGGGAGTCACCGGGACGTTCGCGCGCTATGGGCTCAGCGGCTGGATCTATTCCGTGGCGGGTGCCTCCTTTCCGTGGGGGACGTTCGCGGTCAACCTGATCGGGTCGTTCATTCTCGGATTCCTCGCCCCCACGATGCAGGTGGCTCCGGTCTCGCCCGAAGTGCGGTCTTTGCTGACGGTGGGCTTCTGCGGTGCGTTCACGACCTTCAGCACCTTCAGCTACGAGACCGTAATGTTGTTGCAGGAAGGGGCGTGGGGACGTGCGGCGTTGTACGCCTTGGGCAGTCTGCTCCTCGGTCTTCTCGCGCTGTGGGGCGGGATCGCTCTCGCGACGGGAACACTGCGACTCGGAGGATAGCTGATGCCGCACCGATTCACCGGAGAGCGTACGCTGATGCGCATCTTCATCGGAGAGCGGGATAAATGCGAGCACGGCCCCTACCAGGGTCTCGCGCTACACGAGGCGCTCCTACGCCTCTTCCGCGAGCGCGGCTTCGCCGGGGTCACCGTGCTGCGCGGCACCAAGGGGTTCGGCGCCAGCGCAAAAGTCCACACGGCAGATCTACTAAGGCTCTCGATGGACCTGCCGGAGGTGATCGAGGTGGTCGAGACGGAGGAGAAGATCCAGCAGGTTCTGCCCGAGCTCGATCGGATGATCGACGGCGGGCTCATCACCCTGGAGAAGGTGCGGGTGATCCTCTATCGGCCGGCCAACGTGCCGGAGAACGAGCGCTGGAGGCACCGGATCGAGGGCCTGGAGCCTACCGACCGGGAAGGGCCGCAGTAAGCGTCAAACATCCGCCTCCTGCCTGACATCCGATGTCAATTGGTCATCGGGATTGCCGCGGGAAGCGAAGGAGCGCAGCCACCCGCCAAATCTGGCCTGGACTGCGGGCGTCAGGCTCTCCCAGGAGGCCTGCTGTTACGCCCGCCGGGGGCTGTCGCTGAATTCGACCGGTGTCGTCGTGCTGAACGATGAATGAACTACTCCCAACTCTTCGGCGAGGTACAAAAAGGTCGACCTGCTCTCGATCCTGAAAGTCGATTGACAGGCTGTGAAGGCCGCGACGGGGCGGCTCGCGCTCACTCGCGGATGCCGAGCACTTCCGTGACCTCGTTGTAGCTCAGGCCGATCAGGTCGTCGGGCATCAGGTTTGGCGCGTTCCCGGCGGCACGGCGATGACTCTGAGCGCCGCGAGGTCCGTAACCGATGCGGCTGCCGGAATGTTCGACCCATCAGGATTCCTGAGTCGGAGTTCAATCGTCCCCTGACGGATGGATGTCCGGATGCTCCACGGCCCTTGCCCCGGGATCGGATCCACCCACGGATTCGGCGTCGGCCACCAGGTCGGGTTGCCCTCGAACTGCACGTATATCAAAATCAGTTGAAGTGGCGAGTGCGGGCCGCAGTGCGAACGCGGTCGAGGAGCCTGGGTGGCGTCGAGCGGTCGTGATCGGTGCGCTGCATCCAGTCCGTCCATCTCGGAGGCAAGGGATGCCAACGTTCGGCATATGCAACAGGATAAGCGAGCAAAGGCGGACAACGTTCCGCGTAGTGACCAGGGCGGGCGGAATAGGGCCGACGGATGGAAAGGTTTGCGCGGCCGGGAGTGGGACGTAACGTGTTGGTGGGCAGGAGTAGAGAGAGCCGAAGGGGATTGGCAGGTCGGGAAGTCCGTCTACTTAGAAGAGAGTTAGACCGCCTAAAACAACGGTCGAAACGCATGAAGGTATCTATGAGAGTACTTCAGCTGTTCGGAGCTACGGTCGGTTTCATCGCGAGCATCTTCCTGCTGCGCGTCGTCCTTCATGGCTACACCGAGCACGCCCACCTTGACCTCTTTCATCTCACCGTCGGAACTGCATCTGGATTCATTGCCTTGATCTTCCTTCGCCGGGCCCTCTCAAGCCGAGGCTCTGGGCTGGGCATCCGATGAGGAGGTATGGTCGCGGGCGTTCCACACCTTCGGCGCTTTGGCTCCTTTTCGTTATCCTCGCTGGCACGAGTTGCGCGAGCGCGGGAACTCGTTTCGTCCGTCCTTTTGAGCTACCCGACCACGAGTGGGCGCCGGTCTATGCGGATGAGAGCTTCGTGGTTTCACTTGACGTTGCGCATGTAAGCCCTGGTCCGGAGGATGACAGTCTGGCGGTTTGGTATGAGACGCGTCACCTCGAGATGCGCGAACATGAAGGCAGTCCATGGAATCGTGAAGTGATTCACAGTCTCCTTCGCTGTGACCCGCTTTCGTTCAAGACTGTTCGCACGACCATCTTCCTTGAGCATGGACCACCGATTGCGCAGATCGGTGGCCTGATGGCTGAAGTTCTGGGTCGGCCCTGGCGTCCCGCTGGGCCCGGTTCCGTGGATGAGGGCGCCATGCGAGGAGCCTGCGAGGTTGTCCAGGCGGATAGAGGGTTTAGCCGGGTTAACCATCGTGGTCACGTCGCCGTTCCGCTGTGAGCCGCTGCTACGTCCCGACGTCGCCGCCTAACCACTGCGTGAAGGGGACGCAGGGCCGGGTTGACTTTCTTGTGGCTTTGGCATTTGCGCCGGCCCTGCGCCCCTTACGCCTGGCCGTTAGGCGCTTTCCAGATCCGCATGTTCAGAATTCTTGACGGTTTGTCCCCCTACGGGTGAGCTCGCCCGTTCATTTCCGGCGTCCTGGGGCCGTTTTGGTCGCGAGGGCACGGTGGTGCAGTTCGTGGACTCCTCCGGGAGCGAGTGGGTGGCCAACTTCCGGCCCGGTTTGGGTGGAGTCACCGGCATTTTCGGGCATCCAAACGGCCGTTCAGCAATGGTTATCGCTAACGGCGACCTTTAAGTTGTCGATCCTGAGGTCCGAAATGCAGACTTCCTCATTCAATGCGTCGAGCAGGTTTGGCCAGTGATTGACCCGCACGGATACGTCATGAGTCGCCAGGGCGTCGCGCTCTTCAGGCTTGATTCTCAGGGCATCGTGTGGCACACTCGCCGGATCTCATGGGATGGCTTCGACACATCCGGATCGGGAACTCGCGGGTGTGGGGGAGCGCTTGGAATGCTGTGGAGGAACGTTGGCTGCCCTTCAGCGTCGACCTGGCGACCGGGGTAGCAAGTGGCGGTGGGTACGACAGGGATGACTTTGAACGATGGGAATGCCCGAGCGATGTCACACCGTGTCGGTAGCGCCGCCCCTGACCCGCGAGGCGTTAGGCGGTGTACCTCTGTCGCTGTGCCGACGACCGCTGGCGCCGCTGCTTGCAGGAGCTCCGTTGCTACTGCGATCTTGACGTCTTCTTGACCATTGATATTCGCTCCGGCTTCTGGAGAGTCATGCCACACCGGACGGAGGGACGCCACGTACCACATCCGTTCGTGGGGATGTGGCACATTTTCGCCATGGAGCTTTGGGATGCCAGCTACTTCAATATGGAGCGGCAAGCGTTTATTGAAGTGCGGCCGGACAACTTGGGCTCCTTCCAGTTTGGGCTGGTCACAGGTGCGCTCGACGGAAGTGTGGAAGGCAAGCTGCCGCGGCAGCGCTATGTGTTTACCTGGCAGGGCAGCGATGAAATGGATCCGGTTAGTGGCAGTGGATCGTTGAAGGTCGAGGCTGCAGACACGATCTTCGGTCAGTTCAGGATTCATCAGGGTGATCGCCCGAAGTTCAAGGCGCGCCGAGGCAGCCCATCTTGATGAAGCATCAAGGACGCAGGCTCCGCATCCGCGCGTCTCCGGCTCCGGAAATATCGGAGGCCAACATTCAACGGGGGTGGTGTGGTTTGGCTTGGTCGCCTAATTAACGCTTCGCCTGGCGAGCGTAGGCCCGGAGTCGTCCACGGTATTGGGGGTTGCAACGCCGCACGGAGGATGCGGTGGTGGTAGGGGTTTGTCCGCTGCCCACGAAACGCCAGTGCCGCCGCGTCGAGGACCCCGAATTTCCATTTTCGAGCGGCCATAGCCCCCTCGATTTGGCATTGTGCCCGCTGTAGCTCCACAACAAACTCGCATCTACGGCTCTACAACCGTCAATCGCTCAGATTAGGAAGCAGTACATTCCGCGTAATGAGCATGATCAGGGGAGGCGATGATCTCTTGGGCGGCAGGAGCTACTACCAAGTTGAAGTTGAGAGAGTTGTTGAGCTGCTGGCAGGCGCCAATTCCACCGACCCGAGGCTCTTCCTCTTGGATGAGCTTCTCAGGGGTACAAATACCGTGGATCGCTTGGCGGCCGGGGAGGCCATACTCAAGGCGCTCCTGGAGGGACAGGTCGTCCCGAGGCATTGCGTCGTTATCGCCACGCATGACCTCTAACTCGCAACACTTCTCGAGGAGTTCTACGTCTCGTGGCACTTCCGGGAAACGATGACATCCGCCGGACCCGTCTTCGAGTACTATCGCCATCCCGGGCCGGCTACGAGTCGAACCGCTCTCACGCTGCTCAAGGCTGCTGGAGCTAGCGACGATATTGTCCGTGCAGCCCATCTGCGCGCAGAGCAACTGCTTGAAGCGAGTCAAGCAAGAGCGGCCGTGTCTGGAGATCGAAGGTCTCCGCCGCCCGCGGTCTAGCTGCAGGCTTGCAGGGGATGCGGAGCTTGGCACGTTTTCGAGCAAGTCCTCGGCCGCGGGTGTGGCGCTCCGCACCCCTGAAGCCGCGGTCGTTAGGCGCACCTTCGCAGCCTCATGCGCAAAGTTCTGGTTCTCGGATCCGGTGGGGCAGGGAAATCAACATTTGCGGCTCGCCTAGCCGAGTGCACCTCGCTTCCGCTTATCCATCTGGATGCGCATTATTGGAGGCCCGGCTGGGTCGAGCCGGCAGGTGACGAATGGGCCAGCAGGGTCAACGAGTTGATCCGCGCGGAGGAGTGGATCATAGACGGGAACTACCGGGGCACGCTTGAGAAGCGCATGGCTGCGTGCGACACCGCGGTGTTCCTAGATCTGCCGCGGGGCGTGTGTCTGCGGAGGGTGCTGGGACGATGGCAGCGCTTCCGTGGTCACACGCGGCCGGATATGGCGCCCGGGTGTCCGGAGAGGTTGACACTTGAGTTTCTTCGTTGGATCTGGAATTATCCGCGCGACGGAAAACCCAAGATTCTGCAGGATCTAGCGCACATGACGGGCGCGCAGACACCCGTGGTACTGCGCACGCCGGCAGTGATCGAGGAATTTCTCAATCAGGTCCGCTCAGATCATACTCGCGCGCCTCGTCCGAGCGGCCGGAGCGGCGCGCCTAACAAATGCGGCAAGGGGACGTGGAGCCGTTCATGATTTGCGTGGGTCCGGGTCCGGCGCATCGGCTCCACGCCCCTTACGCATAGATCGTTGGGCGGCACCAGAGCTTCGGAGTGGCACGCCGATCGCGCACCCGTTAGCTTTTTTGGGCAGTCTGCAGCGCGCACCCGACGGAGCAACCATGATCTGGAATCCTCAGCAAATCGAATCCGCCGCTATGGAGCTTCCGCTGCACGAGCGGGCGCGGCTCGCCGAGCGTCTGTTGGCCAGTCTCGACCAGGACGCTGCGGTGGAGGAGGCTTGGGCAGCGGAAGTTGAGCGTCGGGTCCAGGAATATCGCGCAGGGAAGCTTTCTACGCTTTCTGGCGATGACGTGCTCGCCGATGCCCGTGCTCGCTTGGAACAGCGTTGAAACCGTTCCGGTTTCTTGAACCTGCTGGGCTGGAACTCTTCGACGCCTCCAAGTATTACGAGGATCAGGCTGCTGGTCTCGGTAGCGAGTTTCTGGAGGTCGCTTCAGGCGCGATCAGCCTACTGCGCGAGAGTCCTGATCTAGGCGCTCTCCACCGTGCCGGTACACGTCGATTCGTGCTGCCGCGCTTTCCTTATAGTCTGGTGTATTTGGACGAACCAGCATTCGTGCTCTTTGTCGCCGTGGCACATCATCGGCGCCCATCCGGAGTATTGGAGCGATCGCATCTGAGGCGACATGACCACCCTGGTAGGTGCCGTGGCTGCACAATCCCGGCGCCCAACAATGGCTTGCAGCCGTCCGGCGGCCTACGTCGGAATAAGGAAGGCCGCCGGCCGCTGAAGCCAGTGGCGTTAGGCGGAATACTATCCGGGTCGTCGCGGCGGTGCCAACGCCGTCTGGCTGCCAAGCGATCTCGTCCTCATCCGGATGATCGACGTACACAGTCGCTCCAGACCGGGCTCACAACCTGGCCCTGCAGCAAGCTCGGAAAGCGGAGCCCGCAACTTCGGGAGGCGAAGATGGAGGAACATCCGATCGTAGTCGCGCGGTTCTACTACCGACATGAAGCGGCGTTTGCAAAGACCTACCTGGCTGCTGCCGGGATCGAGTCGGCTATCCTTGCCGACGACGCGGG
>WHSP01000124.1 GCA_009380025.1 Gemmatimonas sp.
GCCCAACAACAACGCGCCTATGATCTGTTGAAGACCATCCACGTGTAGGCAGAGAGCTGCACCCTCCAATTCCACTCAACCGACTGTGGAACATGAAGATGAGCGCTCATCAACCGCTGGAACTTCGGTCTAGACCGGGCAAAAAGGGGGGCACAGCGGGTGAGGCATAGATGCTAGCGCGAAGGAATTCATTGACACCGCGCTCCTCCGATGCGATTCTCCCCTACAGCGAATTCATTAGCGCAAAAGCCAATCCGACCGGCGTCGGTTGAATTGATCTCTTCGCGGAGGGATCTCGAGTGAGCAGGTGTCGGTCGCTGGATCGCGATGATCGGCCAGCCGAGGCACGGTTGGGGGCTCGCTCAGCGAATCGAGCAGATGAGCCGGGTTGTGTTTCAGGTCAGCCAGGGATCGCCGTATCCGGCGCTGCAGTGGATGAAGAGGCAGGGGTCGGAGTGGCGGACGGCGTATGACCGGCCCTTTGCTTATGCTCGGCTGTCGAGCAGCAGCTCGACCGTGGGAAGGCCAATTGGAGCGGGCACCGCGCGTGATGTCAATCGGAGCTCTCGGTGGGAAGGGAGGTCGATCGTGAGGCTTGTGTCAAAGGTGCGTCAGCGTTTGTGCTCACTCCTCTTCGGCGCTCGCGACGAACGTGAGATCGAGCAGGAATTGGGTTTTCAGGTAGAGCGGGCCGTCGAGGAGCATCTGCGCCGGGGGATGGCCCCGGAGGAGGCACGCGGAGTTGCCCAACTCCGACTGGGCGGGGCCGTACGCAGGTGGTGGAGACAACCCGGGATGCCCGCGGCATTCGGTCGCTGGAGCGGCTCGCACAAGACCTTCGGTACGGCTTCCGCTCGCTGCGACGCACGCCTGCTTTCGCCGCCACGGCCGTCCTGATCCTGGCCCTGGGAATCGGGATGTCGACCGCGATGTTCACGGTCTTTCGCGCGGTAGTGCTGCAGGAGCTGCCGGTGCGCGACCCGGACCGGATCGTAACGCTGTGGACCTACCGCGATCCCACAATCCCGCTTGCCCTGACCCCACGGCAGTTCGTTGAGCTGCGCCGCGAGAGCCGAGCCCTGCAAGACGCCGCCGGCGTGGTGCATTATGGGGCTCCTGCCGCCGCGGTGAGGGAGGGTGACCGGTCGCTCAGTCTGAACGAGGCAATGGTCACCGCCAACTTCTTCGAGGTCCTCGGCGCCCGTCCAGTGCTGGGCCACCTGCTCCGGCCGCAGGACGGCGACGAAGCCATGCTGTTGCAACCCGAGCTGGGGGGACGTCCAGCAGGGCGTGAAGTGGCGGTGATCAGCTACCGGACCTGGCAACGCCAGTTCGGTGGCGATCCCGGTGTCCTCGGCCGCCGGCTGACGACGACGTACAACCAGGTGAGCTACTCGATCATCGGCGTGGCGCCACCGGGCCTGGACTATCCCGTCGGCGCGGACTACTGGATTCTGCTGCGGCCGGGCGACTTGGTGAACGTCGTCGCCCGCCTGGCACCGAATGCCACACCGGTGGCGGCTCAATCGGAATTCCTCTCGACCGTGCAGGTTCTTGACCGCGATCGGCGGGACGCGAGGTATCCCACCAACGCAACGGTCCAGACGATGACACAGGAAGTGCTCGGCGACGCCCGGCCGGTCCTCGTCGCGCTCACCGCCGCCGTGGCATTATTGCTCCTCATCGCCTGTGTCAACGTGGGCAATCTGCTCCTGCTGCGGGCCTCCATGCGCACACGTGAGATCGTGATCCGCCGCACACTCGGTGGGACCTACGGGCGGGTGGCTCGGCTGCTGTTTGTTGAAAGCGCCCTGCTCGGTGCGGCAGGCGGCGCCCTCGGGCTGTTGATTGCGCAAGGGTTGCTGCGCCTCCTCTTGGCGCTCGCGCCGGCGCAGATCCCGCGCATGGACATGATCCGCATTACGGGAATGCCGATGGGTGTGGCCATCGGGGTCACACTACTGACCGTTATGCTCTTCGGCGTCCTCCCGGCGCTCGCTGCAGCGCGCGGGAACCTCGCCTCCGGCCTTCGGCTCGACGCACGCTCGGGAACGGGCACCCGGCGACGTCGCCGGGTTCGCCAATCGCTTGTCGTCTCGCAGGTGGCCCTTGCCGTCATCTTGCTTGCGGGCGCAGGCCTGCTTGTGCGCAGCCTGCAGCAGCTCGAGCGCCTCGATCTGGGCTACGATCCCGAGCATCTGTCGATCGTGGAGCTCGCGATTTCCTACGTGGAATACGATACGAGGGCGAAGCTGCTTGCGATGCCAGAAGAGCTCTCCCGACGTCTGCGCGAGGTCCCCGGCGTGGAGGCGGTAACGCCGGTTCTCTACCGGCCCTTTATCGGCGCGAACCTGATGCAGGTAACACCGGTGCTGGAGGGACAGTCCGAGGCCCAATCCGACGCGAACGCGCCTCTGCCCCTCGAGGTGGGGGGATCGGAATACTTCAGCACGTTTCGGATCCCAATCCTACGCGGCCGCGGTTTCCTGGACACGGACCGAAGGGACGCCCCTTCTATCGTCATCCTGAGCGAGGCGGTAGCGAGGCGCTTTTGGCCGGGCCAGGACCCGATCGGCAAGCGCCTCCGGTTTCTCGGTAGCGACCGTACGGACTGGCGGACGGTGGTGGGCGTCGCCGGCGACATTCGATTCCGCCGGCTACAGGAAGCCACACCGACGATCTACGTGCCATGGCGCCAACGGGCCACGTTCGGCGTCTTCGCGGTTCGGACGCGCGACGATCTTGCCCTGTTGCTTCCGGCGATCCGAAGCGTCGTCCGCGACTTCGATCCGCAGTTCGATGTGTGGGATGCCCGCACGATGGACGACCGTCTCGCGGGCCCGCTCGCTCAGCCGCGGCTGAGCACGATGCTCCTCTCGGGCTTCGCACTCGTGGCGTTGCTGCTCGCCGCGATGGGGCTATACGGAGTGATCGCAACAGCCGTGCGGGAGCAAACCCGCGACCTGGGCGTCCGTATGGCGCTTGGTGCCGCGCCGGAGCTGCTTCGGCGCGATGTGCTCCGGGGCGCACTCGGCGTAACGGCCGCCGGGGTAGCCGTGGGGCTTGCGGGCGCGCTCGTCGGCTCTCGATTGCTCGCCTCGCTGCTCTTCGAGGTGAGTCCGACGGATCCGGTCACTCTCGTCGGAGTTTCCGTGCTGCTCCTGGTCGTCGCGCTCATGGCGGCCTACGTCCCGGCGCTCCGGGCGACGCAGGTCGACCCAATGGAGGCGCTGAGGGCAGATTGAGGATGCTATGCCATATAAGCACCCCGCGGTTCTTCCCGCGTTCCTGCTCGCCCGGAGCCCGATTCCCCGAGCCGACAGACTGTAGTTCCGCCTGCGCTAGAGGCCGTTGATAAATCGCGCAGCTCTGCGCTACGGTTGCTCGCCACTCCCTGCGGCGTACGAAAGTACGCCTCACTCGCGGCTCGTCGCGCGCCTTGACCTGCACGATTTCTCTTCGACCTTCCCGCAGCCTGTTTTTCAACAGCCTTAGAGGCTCGAAAGGATGCGGCAGGCAGCATCGAGGTCGACATTGCCGCCGCTGACGAGAACACCGACTCGGCGATCGCGGGCGAGTTGGTCATCCTTCAACAACGCCGCGAGTGCAACCGCCCCCGACGGCTCGACCACGAGCTTCATCCGGGTCCATAGAAACCGCATGGCTTCAGCGATCTCGTCTTCGGATACGGTTCTCATCTCAGAGACGTGATCTCTCACGAGCGGCCAGGTGATCGTCCCGAGCGACGGAGTCCGCAGTCCATCCGCTATCGTCGGCGGGTTCCGGATTGCGTGCAGGGTACCCGACCGGAAGCTCTTCGTAGCGTCGTCCGCTACCTCCGGCTCGACTCCGATGACCCGACACCCGCTCGTGGATGTCGCGGCGAGAGCGCTTCCGGAAAGCAAACCGCCCCCGCCGCAGGGCACGAGGAGGACGTCGAACGGTCCTGAGTCCTCGAAGAGCTCCAGGGCCGCCGTACCCTGCCCCGACACGACGTCCGGGTGGTCGAACGGGGGGATCAACGTCGATCGCTGCTCTCGAGCAAGCTCCCTCGCAACGTCCTCCCGTAGCGCGGCTTTCGGATCGTAGGTGATGATCTCCGCTCCGTACGTCCGAGTCGCTTCCCGCTTGGCGGCTGGCGCATTGGGCGGCATCACGACCGTCACGGAAAGCCCGAGGGTGCGCCCGACCAACGCCATCGCCTGCGCGTGATTGCCGGAAGAATAGGTGAGAATTCCCCGCGCCCGGAGCGAATCGGGGAGGGATGCGGCGGCGTTGTAGGCGCCCCGGAACTTGAACGACCCTGATCGCTGAAAGCACTCGCACTTCAGGAAGATGGAGCCTCCTGTTCGAGCATCGAGCGTTCTGGACGTCAGCGTGGGTGTCCGGTTCGCGATCCCACGAAGACGCTCAGCCGCCTCTCTCACGCTTCGCAGGGTCGGGAGTGGATTCCCGAAGCCGGGCTCGCCCACGGGTCCTGGATCTCTCATCATCGGAGGAAGATCTGCCGGGAACGCCTCAGTACTTCGGAATGGACGGATCTACATCTTCCGACCATGCCCGGATTCCGCCCTCCAGGTTCCGAACCCGTTCATAGCCTTGCTGCCGAAGGAAATCCGCCGCCCTTGCACTCCGGGCTCCGGACCGGCAGTACACCACGATGTCGTCACCCGAATCGATTTCCTCATAGAGCTGGGGCAGCTCCTTGAGCGGGATCAGCCGAGCACCCTGCAGACCGAGGTTCCCAATCTCCCATTCGTTGGGCTCACGAACGTCGATTAGCGTGATCTTATCGCCGCTGTCGAGTAGCTCCTTGAGCTGGGAAGCAGAGATCTCGGTAGCCTCGGGCTCCATTCCGTTGGTTCCTTTCGATTCGGGTTCGATGCCGCAAAACTGTTCGTAGTCGATCAACGCGGTTACCGTGGGGTTGTCTCCGCACACGGGGCACGCCGGATCTCGCGAGAGTCGAAGCTCACGGAACTTCATCTTCAACGCATCGATGATCAAGAGCCGGCCGGCGAGCGTTTCACCCAGTCCGAGCAGCAACTTGATCGTCTCGAGGGCCTGGATCGTGCCCACGATTCCCGGGAGGACGCCGAGGACGCCGCCTTCCGCACACGACGGTACCATCCCCGGGGGCGGGGGCTCGGCGAACAGGCAGCGATAGCACGGCCCGCCTTCCGTCGCGAAGACCGCATTCTGTCCCTCGAAGCGGAAGATCGATCCGTAGACGTAGGGCTTGCCGAGGAGGACGCAGGCGTCGTTGACGAGGTAGCGGGTAGGGAAGTTGTCCGTCCCATCGACGACGACGTCGTAGTCGCGAAGGATCTCGAGCGCGTTCGCCGATGTAAGACGCACGGGATGCGGAACGATCCGCACGTGCGGGTTCACTTCCCGAACAGCCTCTGCGGCGGACTCGAGCTTCGAACGCCCGACATCCGATGTTCCGTGGATGATCTGACGCTGGAGATTCGTCAAGTCGACGACGTCGAAGTCGACCATGCCGATCGTCCCGACGCCCGCGGCCCCCAGGTAAAGCCCGATTGGTGAGCCGAGACCGCCCGCTCCGACACAGAGAACTCGGGCGGCCTTGAGCTTCGCCTGACCGGCCGGCCCGACCTCGGGCAGGATCAGGTGGCGAGCGTAGCGGAGCGTTTCCTGCGGATCGAGAGCGGCCGACGGCTGCTCGGTCACGACACCATTCATGGGCTCTTCGGGTTGCGGGCCACGAACGATACCCCCCGCTCCGGCCTCCGTTCGCGCCGCCGACCGTTTACAGCTCACTTCAATTGATGCGTTAATTGTATATATTCAGGGAAGCTGCACCCCCAAACGATGTTATGGACACGATTCGACGTATGCCACTCCTCGTGTTGCCGCTCATAGCGCTGCTGTTAGGCGCTTGTGCGGTCGCTCCACCTCCCGCGCAAGTCAATCCCGAGGGCGACTCCTCTCCGGGCGACCAGACGGCGGCTGCATCCGACGAGGAAGCCGAACCGACGCTGGACGAACGCTGGCGGTCACCTTTCGCCGTAAACAGCGTGGGGCGCACGGTTCCTCGCGAGCCCCGTCAGGTCTCGATCATCGGTGCCGATCCGGAAATCGAGGAGGCGCTCGCCAACCTACAGCCCGATCAGAGTGGCGATGACTCGGACGTTTCGGACGACCGCACCTGGGGGACTGCGCCTTCTGCCGCGACCCGTACCGATCCCTCGGTCGAGACGCGACCCGCCCTATCGGCTACCGACTCCGCAGCCGACGACCCCGACCGGAATGACGCACCCGGCTCGAACGGACAGGTCGACTCGCCCCCGAGCTTCCACATGGTCCGGAGGGGGGATACTTGGCCCGAGATCGCGGCAGAGTACGGAATCCCGATGGAGGCGCTCAACGCAGTCAATCCGGATGTCGATCCCGGACGAATCCGGACGGGAGACCGCCTCCGCCTGCCGCCGCTGGGACCGGGCGGAAGGGCCACGACACATGAGGTGGGGCCGACCGATTCGCTCGGGAGCATCGCCCGGCGGTACAGCGTGAGCGAGGAGCGGCTTCGCGAGGTCAACGGCCTACCGAGCGATCGACTGAGGTTGGGCCAGACCCTCCTGATCCCTCCTGCCAGCGGCGACGACTCGTAGCCTAGTTTCCGTGTTCAACGTGTACAGCCTGGCAGCGATCGGCACGTCCAGAACGTTCTGGTGGTTGGCCACGTAGACACAGGGACTCGCAGGCTCGAGGCTCTCCGCGCCGCTGGTTATGCAGCCCGTGCTCAGCCACTGTCTCGCGCCACCATCGTCGCCGTCGCCTGGGCAACCGGCTTCAGCTTGATCTCGTCGATGTTCACGTGTGGTGGGCGGGAGGCAGCGTAGAAGACGGTGTCGGCCACATCGGCCGCGCTCAGAGGGGTCACTCCCGCATAGACCTTCGCGGCGCGATCGCGATCGCCGTGGAAGCGTACCTCGCTGAACTCGGTCTCGACCATACCCGGCTTGATGTTCGTCACTCGCACTGACGATCCGGCGATGTCCATTCTCAACCCGTAAGAGATTGCGTCGACCGCTGCTTTGGAGGCACAGTAAGCGACCCCGTTGGGATATACTTCGTCGCCAGCGATGGAGCTGATGTTGATCACGTGGCCCCTGTCGCGAGCCAGCATGGCCGGCAGGACAGCGCGGGTCACGTACAACAACCCCTTGACGTTGGTGTCCATCATCTCGTCCCAGTCGCGCGTATCTCCCTCGGGCACGGGTCCGAAGCCCCGGGCGAGTCCGGCGTTGTTGACCAGGACGTCGATCTCACTCCACTCGCGCGGAAGCTCGGCGAGCACACGGCTGACGACGCCAACGTCCCGAACGTCCAACTCGATGGTATGCACCTCGACGTCGTACTCCGTCCGAAGCCGGCTTGCCACCTCGTCGAGCCTGTCCATACGTCGAGCCGCGAGAAGTAGCCGGGCGCTCGCGGCAGCAAAGGCGTTCGCACACGCCTCGCCGATTCCTGAGCTCGCGCCCGTAATGAAAACCGTTCTGTTCCTCATTGACCCGCCGGTTTGAGCGTTGCTGATTGGTTCGATGGTTCCAACTCGGTCAGCGCCGAACCACAACTACTATTTTACGCAGAGACGCTGAGGACGCAGAGAACGACAGTTGTCATTGGTTGTTGTTCCCTCTGCGTTTCTCTGCGTCTCTGCGGTAGATTTTGTAGTTGTGTATGTGTACGGCGACGGGATGACGCCCCTTGCGTAGCTCTGGAACGTTGGACCGGCGACGCCTTAGCGGTCATCCTGGAGTAGACTTCGCCGCACGCGGTCGAGCGCGATCTGGGCCGTCATTTCCTTGACCCAGAGCCGCGAACGAACACCAAGATCGTAACGGCGTGCCCATTCGCCGTCTTCGTGGGAGATCGCGATCCAGACGGTGCCGACGGGTTTCTCGTCCGTCCCACCGCCGGGGCCGGCGATGCCGCTCGTCGCGACTCCGATCGATGAGGCCGCCATCCGCCGGACCCCTCTCGCCATTTCCATGACCGTTTCCTCGCTGACCGCTCCGTAATCGCGGAGGGTTCGAGAGGAGACCCCTAGCAGGTCCATTTTCGCCTGATTCGAGTACGCGATGACACCGAGCGTGAAGTAGGCGGAACTGCCTGGAACGTCCGTGATCCGATGGCCGATCAGGCCGCCCGTGCAGGACTCGGCCGTCGCGATCGTCAGGCCCCGTTGGAGTAGCAGCTTGCCGACAGTCTCCTCCATTCCTTCGTCCCCGACGGCATACACGTGGTCGCCGAGTCGATCGCGGACGCGGGATTCGAGGCTCGCCAGCCTCGCCTCGACTTCTTCATCCGAGCGCGCGGTGACGCTCACCCTCACCTGAAGCCTGGGGAACGCGGCGCGGAAGGAGAGACGTGCCTCTGATGGATCGATCGCGCCAGCCAGGAGCTCGTCGAGTCCGGACTCGGTCAGGCCAGACGTGCTGAAGACCCGGGCGCCGAACCGGCCTGCGGTGCTGCGTTCGACGACCCAGGGGAGGAGGCTCTCCTCCGCCATCCGCCGCATCTCCCGAGGAACGCCGGGAAGGGAGGCAACGTGACGGTCGCCTGGACGGCCGGGCACGGCGCAGATGAAGCCGGGGGCCGTGCCGTCAGGATTGGACAGCACGAGGGCGCCGGTGGGCATGAGCGCCTGCTTCCGATTGTTCGTCGGCATCTCGATTCCGCGATCTCGGAAGCGGCGTTCGATCGAGCGCAGCGACGGGGGATGGAGCTCGAGGTCGACATCGGCGAGGCGCGCGACGGAGGCAGTCGTGAGGTCGTCGGCCGTCGGACCGAGACCGCCGGTTGTGACGACGAGCTCGGCACGTTCCAGAGCCCACCGAAGCGCCCGCTCGATCGCTTCCTCATCGTCGGGGACGCTTTGGAAGCCAAGGGTGTCGACGCCCGCTGAGCGGAGGAGCTGGGCGAGGAACCCGCTGTTCGTGTCGGCCGTCAGGCCGGAAACGATCTCGTCCCCGATGGCCAGGATCGCCGCGTTCATGACCGACCCCGATGGTGATGGCTGCGACCGGATCGGCTCACCGCATCTTCCGCATGAGATCCTTGACCTGCTCGCGGGGGAGCCGCGTCAGGTGGTTGAACTCTCCCCCGGACCCGAGCCATTCGCCACCGTCGATCGTGACGCACTCCCCGGTGATGTACCGAGACGCGTCGGAGAGGAGGAACACCGCGAGATTCGCCAGCTCCTCAGGTTCGCCGAACCGTCCGGCGGGAATCTTCCAGCGGGCCTGCTCCTGGCTCTCCGGGGTCGGCATGAGCGCCTTCCAGGCCCCTTCCGTGGGGAACGGACCCGGCGCGATCGCGTTGACCCGAATTCCGTACGTCGCCCATTCTACCGCGAGCGAGCGGGTCATCGCCAGGACACCCGCCTTGGCAGCGGCCGACGGCAGAACGAAGGCCGATCCGGTCCACGCGTACGTCGTGACGATGTTGAGCATCGATCCGCCCCCGCCACGCTCGATGATCCTTTTGCCAATCGATTGGGATGCGTGGAAGGTTCCGTGCAGGACGGTTCGTACGACGGCATCGAACCCTCTGGGCGAGAGGTCCTCGCTCGCCGACAGGAAGTTGCCGCCGGCGTTGTTGACCAGTGAGTCGAAGGGTCCGAGCTCATCCTCCAGCGTCGAGATGGCGGACTCGAGCTGATCCGGCTCGCGGACGTCTGCGACCTGGGCGGCAACGCGGTCACGACCGCTTTCTAGCCCGTCGATGGCGTTGCCCAGCCTTCCGGCGTTCCGTCCGACAATCCCCACCTGGGCACCCAACTCCAGGAACTTCCGGGTCATGGAGAGGCCGAGACCCGACCCTCCCCCCGTCACGAGGATCGTGCGGCCCGCGAGAGCATCGGTCGCGAACATGGGATCGGTTTCCAGGGTGGTTGCGTCGTGGGTCACGCGGGCTGCTCGTTCACCGCAGAGCGGCGGCGCAACGACGGCAGATCTTGAGCGCCTCCCCCGATACTTTCCCAGGCCAGCTGCCGGAGCTCGGTCGGTCCCATCGTCGCCGCGCGGAGCAGGGTCGTCCAGAGCTTCGCTTCATCTGTGACGGGGACCGAGCGCAGGCCGCTTCGCTCCTGGAACACCAGGTCGAGAATGGCATCGGCCCTCTCGGCTTCATCGAGGTCCACCAGGTGTCGGGCAAGTTCTTCTCGCAAGTCGACGTCGGGCGTGGCTTCGGCCATCATCACGAGCTGTCTCGCCGCCAGATCCTGCTGTCCCGCTCGCGCGGCGACTCGGACATACTGCCCGATCTCCGCGCGGGCGCTCTCCGGGAATCCTTTGCCGAGCGCCAGCCAGGCGAGGGTTGCGCGCGGCCGGACGGCCGTCGGCACGATCTGCAGGACCTTCCGGCAGAGCACCTCGGCAGCTCCGAACCGACCCGATTCGAGGTACTCGTCGATCGCGCGACCGAAGTAGCCCAGAGCCTTCGTGGGCTGTCCAGCCTCCACACAGAGGTTGCCTGCGCGATTCAAGAACTGCGTTTCGTACCCCGGCGACGCGCTCTGCGCCCGCCCTTCCAGCTCGGCCAGTTCCTGTTCGAGCCGACCGGGTCCGTCCATCCCGCGCCCGCGAATGAAAGCCATATGGACCTGGGAGAGTGGTCTCGCACGTCATCACCTTCGGGTCGGCGCCCGTCGGATACTCGGAGTTTGGCACGCTCCCGCGACGGACGCTAGCCCCGGGTTCGGCCATTCCTGCCGGGTTGGACACGCAATGCGGGCCGGTAGGCGTCGTCGGTTCGCCGGATTGTGGCGTCGGGTGTGGCCGGGGGGTACCTTTGGGCGCGCTCAGGGTAACGCTGAGTGGTTCCATCGCCAGTCACCCGCGGTCACGGCTCCGTTGCAACGCCATCGCTGGAACGCGCACACTATCACCTTCCTTGCCCTGTTCCTGGGGTTCGGGGTCCAGCCGGCCGTGTCGCAGGGCACGCCCGGAGCCGGCGTGGAACCCGGGGAGGGGCTGCGCGTCTACGTCATGACGATGGGGCCAGGCGAGTTCATCTGGGAGCGCTTCGGCCACAATGCGATTCGAGTGCGCGACGAGGCCCGGGGGACGGACATCGCCTACAACTACGGGATGTTCAGCTTCGAACAGGAAGACTTCGTCCTCCGCTTCATCCGCGGCAACATGGACTACTGGATGGAGGGGTTCGACACGGGGTTGACGGCGAACGCCTACATCTCGACGGGCCGGGCTGTGTGGATGCAGGAGCTCAACCTCACGCCGGCTGAACGTCTGGAGCTGCAACAGTTCCTGGAGTGGAACTCTCTTCCCGAGAATCGCTTCTATCGATACGACTACTACCTGGACAACTGCTCGACCCGCGTCCGCGACGCGATCGACCGCGTGTTGGGCGGTCAGATCCGGGAACAGACGGCAGAGCTTCCTTCCGGGCAGACGTTCCGAGACCATACCCGGATGCTCACGGCCGACGATCCGCTCGTCTATGCGGGTCTGATGGCCGGGCTGGGAGAACCGGTCGATCGCGAGATCTCCGTCTGGGAGGAGATGTTCCTCCCGATGCAAGTACGCGAGCACTTCCAGTCGCTGACGATTGCGGGACCAGGCGGCGAGCGGGTTCCTCTCGTGCTGGCCGAGGAGACGATCTACCGGGGTGACAGTCCGATCGACGAGTCGTTGCCACCCGCGCGCATTCCCTTCTACCTGGCGGCGGGAGTGGTGATCGGCGGGCTGCTCTGGGTTTCGGGAGCCTCGGTGAGGCGGCAAAAGGCGGCCAGGGTAGCGTTCACCGTGGTTGGAACGGCGTGGGCGGTGATCGCCGGCACGCTCGGCGTGGTCCTTCTCGGGCTCTGGCTGTTCACGGATCACGTGACTTCCTACCGGAACGAGAACCTGTTCTTCTTGAGCCCGCTACTCGTTCCGTTGATCGGCCTGATTCCGGCCGCGGCGGGTCGGGGGATCCGGGCGCGACCTCTGGCATTCCAGTTGTCCGTTGCGGTAGCTGCCATCTCGCTGCTCGGCCTCGTCCTTAAGCTGTTGCCCGCCCTCGATCAGTGGAATGGCGAAATGATCGCCCTCGCACTGCCGATCAACCTCGGCCTCGTCCTCGGCCTGTGGCGGATCCGTACGGAGCGTGACGACGTCGTAGACCGGGCTTTCGGCGGCCTCCTTACTGTGGTGGACGATCGGGGTTGATTGCGATGGACGTTCAGATCTTCGGCACGAAGAGGTGCCGTGAAACCCAGAAGGCGCAGCGCTTCTTCAAGGAGCGACGGGTGAAGATCCACATGGTGGATCTGGATCAGCGGCCGGCTTCGGCTGGCGAGCTGCAACGGTTCGTCCAGAAGTTCGGTGCGGGGTCCCTCCTCGATCGCGAGGGGAAACGGTTTCGCGATCGCGGCCTGCATGTCGCCCACATCTCCGAGAGCCGGATCCTGCCGTTGCTGGAGGAGGATCCGAAGCTCATCCGAACCCCGCTGGTTCGCAGTGGCAAGCGACTGTCGATCGGGTACCAGCCGGAGGCGTGGGCCGCGATGCTCGAGGGCGCCGAGCAATGACCGAGAGGGGTGCTGACGAGCCGCAGGCGCGGGTGACGATCCGGGAAGCCACGATCGAGGATGCCCCCGTATTCCTGGACCTGGTCGACGCGCTGGCCGACTACGAAGTGCTCGACCGCCCCTCCGCAGAGGCGCGCGAACGGCTCGTCCGCGACGGGTTCGGCAACGAGCCACGCTTCAGAGCCTACCTGGCCGAGCGGGAAGGGCAGTGCATCGGCTACGCCATCGTCCTGCTCACGTACTCGTCCTTCCTCGCCCTCCCGACGCTCTTCCTCGAGGACCTGTTCGTTCTCCCGGAGGCTCGACGAGGGGGTGTCGGCGCGGCCTTCTTCCGGTTCCTCGCAAAGGAGGCTCTCCGCCTCGGATGCGGCCGGATGGAGTGGATGGTCCTCGACTGGAACCAGCTCGCGATCGACTTCTACGAGACGCTCGGCGCGCGCCGCCTCTCGGACTGGTACCCGTACCGGCTCACCGCGCAGGAGCTCGGCCGTATCGCGAATCGATCGTGACCTCCGATCTCCATACGGCGTCGATCCCTGCCGAAGCGGTCGATTATCTGCGCCGCGTCGACCCGATCCTGGCGGGGCTGGTGAGCATCCATGGTGCCCTGGAGTATCCCATCGACAGCGACCTCTGGCGGTCCCTGGTCTCATCGATCGTGGGGCAGCAGCTCTCGATCAAGGCCGCGGCGACGATCCGTGAACGGGTCGCGGCTCTCGACGGAGGCTTCCCGACGCCAGAGACGATCGAGACCCTGTCGGACGAGTCGCTCCGTGGGTGCGGCCTTTCGCGCGCCAAGGTCGGCTTCCTGAGAGATCTCGCGCGCCGATGGCTCGCCGGGGAGATCGATCCGCCGCATCTCGAGCGGCTTCCGGACGAGGAAGTGATCGAGCACCTGGTCCGCGTTCGGGGGGTCGGCCGCTGGACCGCCGAAATGGTCCTGATCTTCAGCCTCGGGAGGCCCGACGTCCTCGCCGTCGATGATCTCGGCCTCCGAAGCGCTGCTCAGCGGCTTTATGGACTCGCCGAGCGACCGGAGCGGGAGGAGTTCGACGCTCTCGGCGCTCCCTGGCGGCCCTATCGATCGTACGCGTCCCTTTATCTCTGGCAAAGCCTGAAGACCTGACCTGGAGGCCCGCGGGAGACTCCCTAGGAGCGCGGACGTCCCGTCCGCCAAGCAAGCCGGGGTCGCTCATGCCCGCTGGAGGCCCGCGGTTCGGCGACACTCCCCGCGGTCGAGTGATGGCGAGCAAGTGTCCTCCTCCAGGAGAGAGCCGCTCTGTATGGCATAGAGCTTGACCGTTCGTACTCCGTGCCAGAACTACGACGACGTATTCCTGGACATCCCATTCGTCATTCCCGCGAAGGCGGGAATCCAGGAGC
>WHSP01000125.1 GCA_009380025.1 Gemmatimonas sp.
AGCTGCAGCGTCTCGAGATCCTCGTGCAGCGAGACCACTTCGCTCTTGTTCGTGGCGAAGTTCACGCTGCTGGTCCATTCGAATCCACGCGAACTGCGGATCAAGTCGGCACTCAGGAACGCCTCGACGCCCCTGTTCAGCACCTCACCCGCGTTGAGGACCACGTTCGTGTAGCCGGATGGGGCAGAGATGTCGACCGGAAGGATCTGGTCGCGCGTGAGCGAGTTGTAGTACGTCAAGTCGAGGACGGCGCGGCCTAGCCGGAACTCGCCACCGACCTCCCACGAGACCGTCTCCTCGGGCCGCAGCTGCGAGTTTGGTAACCGATCGGATGCGGTGTAGCCGACCACACCCCCGAACGATGGGTCGTACAGATCGGAGACTGCGGCGAGCTGATAGGGGTCGGCGTCGTTGCCCACCTTCGCCCAGCTCGCCCGGAGCTTCCCGTACTGGAGTAGCCCGTCACCAATATCGAACGCATCGGTGAAGACGAAGCTGGTGGAGACGGATGGATAGAAGTAGGAGTTCTGCTCCTCGGGAAGCGTCGACGACCAGTCGTTCCGGCCTGTGAAATCGAGGAAGAGGAAGTTGTTGTACCCGAGCGAGGCGAGACCGTAGACGCTGTTGACGCGCTTACGGTAGAGCCCGCTCGTGATGGTCACCGGCACCGCCGAATTGGACACATTGTAGATGCCCGGGAGGTTGAGCTTCTCGGTCTCGACGAAGCTCTGTTCCCGATCATTGAAACGCGCGTTCGCCCCGCCCTGCATCGAGAAGGAGAACGGCCCGTCCAGTGTCGGCTCCACCCTGAGCAGGAGGTCTGCATTGGTCTCCTGCAGGAAAGTTCCGCCTTCGGTGAAGCCACCGTCGGGGTTCTCCTGCGAGTTCATCGGGAACGCCTGCTGGGTACGGTGCTGGTACCAGTCCGTACCGGCCCGCGCCGAAACGGCCAACCAGTCGGTAACGTCGTAGCTGAGCGACCCGTGGCCAGTCAGCCGGTCGCGGGTATCCTCGTTGGTCCGGAACCCGGTCATCCAGTAGGGATTGTCGAAGTAGTTGTGGTTCCAGTTCGGAGCGAGCTCCCCATCGGCCGGGTCATATCCGACCATCGCCTCCTTGAGGTCCACCGTGTCGGTGCTTCGCTGCCACCACAGCCACATGTAGGGGATGTTGTACGAGCCAGCGACGCCGGGCCGATTGAAGCCGTAGTTGCGCGCGTACGTTACACCTCCGTCCAGCCCGAGGCGGTCCGTGATACTGTAGACGGTGTTGAGGGACAGGGCGGTACGGTCGAGCTCCTGGTTCGGAACGATGCCCGTCGCGTCCATCTGTGCGGCCGAGACCCGGATCGCGCCACGGTCGAAGGATCCCGAGACCGACACGTTCGTCGTCATCGTGGTCCCGACCTGGTAGAACTGGCGTACACTGTGGGGCACGGGTAGCCACGGCTGCGTCCCGTTCCACATCTGCACCGTGCGGCCGTCGAGCGGCATCCCCCAGCTCTCGTCGACGCCGTCGTTGATCCCGCCCCCACGTCCGTCCACCCATAGGTAGTCGTCGTTCGTCGCGCCGCCGCCGTAGACGTTCTGGTAAGTCGGCAGTCGCGATGGCGAGTCGAACGTCAGGCTGGTGCTCGCCTGGATGCCGAGGCCGACTGCGTTTCGGCCCGACTTGGTCGTGATGAGGATGACACCGTTGGCCGCCCGTGATCCGTAGAGCGCGGCGGCGTTGGCGCCCTTCAGAACCGTCATCGACTCGATATCGTCGGGATTGATGTCCTGCACCGCGTTCCCGTAGTCGAGCGATCCGAAGAGGTAGGTGCCATCCTCCTCCAGGTTCGGCGTGCTGTTGTCGATCGGCACACCGTCGATGATGAAGAGCGGCTGGTTGTCTCCGCTGATCGAGCTGTATCCACGCAACACGATGCTGGTCGAACCCCCTAGCGGCCCGACATTCTTCACCTGAACCCCGGCGACCTTCCCGGCGAGGGCGTTCACCAGGTTGGGCTCGCGTGCTTCGCTCAGCTCCGACCCGGCCAGGCTCTCGACGGCATAGCCGACCGCGCGCTCTTCACGGCTGATCCCGAGAGCGGTCACAACGACGCCGTCGAGGTTGATCGCCTCCTCCTCGAGGATGAACGAAATCGCGGCGGGCTGAGCGGGCGTGACCGCGGCCTCGCCCTCCCCGGTCGTGTAGCCGAGCAACGTCGCCCGAACCAGGTGGGACCCGACCGGCACCTGCCGCAGCTCGAAGCGTCCCTCCGCGTTCGTAAGCGCGCCGATCTGCAGCTGCTCGATCACCACCTGCGCGCCTGGTAGTGGGCGTCCGAGTGCGTCCGTAACGGTCCCCGTCACCGACCCCGCCTGCTGTGCCGCAATTGGGTCGGGGCACAGGCCGCATGACATCGCGATCGTGATCGAGACCATCCACAACAGAACTTTTTTCATCGTTCACCTCGACGGATTGGGATACTCCTGCTCATGTTCAATAAAGCCGTTCGTCGCTGCTTCGACGGATCGTCCGTCGCCAGACCGTCAGAAGGGAACCGTATAGGCAAGGCCCAGGCTGAGAACCGGATCGACCTGCCACTCGTCGGTCGAGCTGTTCGCGTAAACCCACGTCGTGCCCTGCACGAAGGCACTCGTAGCTGCCAGCCCGACCGGTACGCGGAGGCCGGCCCCGACCTGGCCCGTGACCTCGGTCACGGCAAACGTGTAGCTCGGACCATCCCGGTCGATGTGGACCATCCCGGCGCCAATCAGCGCGTAGGGCGAGACCGCCATGGCCACCGGAAGGGTCAGCTCAGCGGAAACGCCGTAGTAGGATCGGTCCATCTCGACGTCCTCGTTCAGGACGCCCGCCTCGAACCCGCTGTTGCTTCCCTTCGCCATCTCACCACGGACCGCGAAGGTCTCCGAGAGGACGAGAGCGATGCCGCCGCCGAACTGCAGACCCGAATCGTACTCGACGGGCCGGAACGAGTCGTACGAGTCGGGAGAGGTCTGCATTCCGCCCGAGACGAAGAGCCGCAGCGCCCCGCCTTCCTGCGCCTCCAACGGCGCTCCTGCCGCCAACAAGAACCCGAGCAGAAGGACGTATCGTTTTCTCATCATGCCTGCACTCCTCGAAGGTGTGAAAGGAACCGAGTGGGCGCGTGACCGAGGCCTGGATAGCATGAGCCGTGGCCTAACCCTCAACCTCGAACACCGCACTCATCCCCGTCTCGAGGTGCTCCGCGATGTGGCAGTGCATCATCCACGAGCCGGGGTTGGACATCTCCACGAGGAGGTCGACCGTCGACCCCTGTGGCACGAGCGCCGTGTCCTTCCAGACCAGGTTCGTCGCCTCCACGCCGTCTCGCTCGACGACCAGGAACCGCTGCCCGTGGAGGTGCATCGGATGGTGCATCGGGTGGGCTGAGCTCGGGTCGTTGACGACCCGGATCTTGACTACGTCTCCGACCCGGAATCTCCAGTCGATATCCATATTCTCCCGCCCCGTCGCCTCGTCCCGCATGATCCAGCGCACATTGGCGCCGGTAGCGTGATAGTTCATCTCCGGCATGACGTCGTTCCACTCCACCGGCGGGTAGTAGAGGGTGTCGACGGCCATCATCTGCAGGAGAGGGAGTGGGAGGGCGCCGATCTCGACGTCCAGCGTGAGCTGATGATCGGGCGCCCGGGTGAAATGGCGACGGAAACCGTCGATTTCTTCGATCGCCGCAGTGTTCAGCCGAAGCCGGTCGAAGGCATCGCGATGACTCGTCTCCGTCGGCTCGGCGGAGACCGAGATCACGCCGAGCGTGTCCTCGTGAGCTACGAACTCGGCTCGAAAGTGGTCGATCGCCTGGATGCGGTTGGACAGCACGAAGTCACCGGCCGTCTCGAAGAGTACCTCCACGACATAGCGCTCGGCGGGAGCTATCGGAACGCTCTCGACCCACACCTCCTTCTCGAAGAGCCCCACGTCCGAGCCAACCAGCTTGATTGGCGCGCCTCCAAACGAAACATTGAAGATCCGCGTGTTCGAGACGTTCGTGAGGTAGAACCGAACCACATCGCCGCGACGCACCTCCAGCTCATACTGCGGCTCACCGTTTACCAGCAACACGTTGCCGAATCGGCCCATCAGGGCCTGCGTGGCGTCCTCCTGCCCATACGGAAACAGCCCCACGTCGTCGATGAGGATGTCGTCCAGCATCACCAGCTCCTCCGTGTTCACCGGGCTGTAGTAGTCGGCGTCGCGGGAGCTGATCAGCAGGTTGCCGTAGAGCCCCAGGTCCTGTGTGATGTCCTCCCGATGGTGCGGATGATACCAGTAGATTCCGGCATCTCGGAAGAACACGCGATACTCGAAGGTCCCGCCCGGCAACACTGGCTCCTGGGTGAGGTGCGGAACACCGTCGAACCGATTGTCGAGCCGTACTCCGTGCCAGTGCAGAGCTGTAGGGAACTCGGTACCGTTTCTGAAGTTGACCGTGATCGTGGCCCCCTCGGGCGCCTTAATCAGCGGACCCGGATACTGCCCGTTGAAGCCGTACATCACAAAGGTCCGCCCATTGATCGTGCGGCGGACGAGTCCAGCCTCCAGGTCGATCGAATCGCCATCGCGCAGCTCGACTACTTCACGAAAGACCGCGTCGGGGACGGTGGCGGGATCGGTCCCGATCCCAGGAAGGAAGGGCGTCTGCGGCGGGATCATGCCCTCGAGGCCCGGCGGCATCGGCATGTTCGGCGACATGGGCGGCATGCGCCATCTGGCCGGGTCCGTTCCCGCAGAACCGTGGTGCATGCTGTGATCGACGGACGAATCGCCCGCGCTCTGCACGGTTGGCTGGCCGTGGGCCGCTACCACGCCCAACGTCGCTCCAACCGCGACGAGGCTCGCCACTGCGACAGCACGCGTCCGCCTGGTTCTCCTCGACCTCAGCAAGGCATCCCGAGGAAGGGGCCGTGGCCTGCCATGGTATGCATCAAGCCGCTCGCCGAAATCCCGCGAAGCAAGATCGGGCCGCTCCAGCGATCCAGATCCGTTGAGCGCTCGGCCGTGACGAATACCAGCATCTTGTTGTACGTCACCTGGCCAAGCGCCCGCCCCTCGTCATCCAGCACGCCGAGCTTCGTGACCTGATCGAGGTCCGGGGTCGCTACCCAGACGATGTGCTCCACCCCCGGAGGCTTCGGCAACCCACTCGTCTCGACCCGCAGGTCGTAGAGGTGGTTGCCGGCCGCGTTGACGGTTACGCCGAAGGGAGAGTCCCCAAAGGTCAGCCGTGCCGATCCGTACGCACCACCGTGCTGGACCGTCGCCATCATCGGGAGTGCGTACGGATCGGCTGTCGCGCGCACCGGTGACTCAACACAGGCCGCGGTCTTCTCGATCGATCGGCTGAACGGCAGGACCCGATCGAACAGCCACGACGGTAGCCGAGGATCCGGATCACCAGTCGGTGATGCAAGGACGAGAACGCCAGCCATCAAGACATGCCAGGTCACCTTCCCTCCCGCGTTTGCGACCCGTTCCAGTCAAAGGTCGCGGCTCTCGCAGCACACGACCCTCCCGCTGACGACGCGCGACCGATTCTGCGTCGCGCAATCGGGAACTCGAAACGTGGGTTGTCGGGTGGCGACTCCGTCGGATCGATCGATCGATCCCCGCCTCGAGCCCCTTTCCCCAGACCCGCACGCTTATAGACGGCTCTCTCGCGCTCCTCTACCATCACCACTTCGACGTCAGGTTCCAGCTATCACCTGCCGCCCTCGCCGTTGCTCTTACGTCATACGCTGCGCAGTGTCAAGGCCCCTCGGACCGCCGTGCCTAACGTCCGGACTTTCTGAGACCCCAATAGCAGCGGGGGGCACGGAACCATCCCGTGCCCCCCGGCGTGCTTGCCTTCTTCTCGAAGGCTTTCTACTGATTCTGCTCTATCAGCCGATCGCGGTACTCCTCGCTCGCATAGATCACGACCTCCACTCGACGGTTCTGCTGCTGCCCCCATTCTGTCGAGTTGTCGGCGATCGCCTCGGATTCGCCTCGGCCCATTGTCCGTACGCGGTCAGACGGGATCCCGTAGCTCGACAACAGGGTCGCGGAAGAGCTCGCTCGTCGCTCCGAGAGGCCCATGTTGTACGAATCCGATCCCGTCGAATCGGTGTGGCCGATGACGAGTACCTCGGTTTCAGGATACTGCTGAAGGCTGGCGGCGAGGTTGTTCAGGTTCTCGCGGCCGGCGGGGAGAAGCTCCTCCGAATCGAACGGGAAGAGCAACCCGGATTCGAAGGTCACCACGATTCCCTCGCCCACCCGCTGGACCGTCGCCCCCGGAATGATTGCCGCGAGCTCCTCGGCCTGCTGGTCCATCTGACGCCCGATCACGGCACCCGCCGCGCCCCCTACCGCCGCCCCGACTACTGCACCGCGGGCCGTCGAGCCGATCTGTCGCCCCACGATTGCACCCAACGCTGCGCCACCGGCCGCTCCGATTACCGCCCCACGCTCAGTTTGGCTCAACGATGCACAGCCCACCAGGCCGGCTCCCGTCGTAGCGAGAAACACGGCAACTGCGGTGCAGGAACGAATCGTTGTCTTCATCAGATTTCTGTCCTTGGCTTTTCGAACAGGAGTAGTCACACGACCACGGCGCCGGACCTTTGCAAGCGCGGTGCCGAACGAAAGTCGCCTATTTCCACCATATTGCGGTTGTTCCGTCCTCCTTGGAGGACGCCCTGGCCCCTCCCCCGACCCCCTTCGCGGATCACCTTCCCTCACCCACGTTATTCCATACCGGCTGGCAGTTTGGATTCCCTTTCCGACGTCCCGATCACCCGGTCACGGGAATCGTTAATTGAACGCTTGCCAGGGTCCCGAGCGCAACCATCCAGGCCGATCCGGTGAACATTTGGTCTGGAGATTGCACCCGGAGCTGCGGGGACACGTCAGCAGAAGTGTCTACTGTTCAACAGCTTATAAAGATCCGTGTCGACAATCGAGCCAGCGGTTCCGGATTTCCTGGCCGCCCTCCGCGATCGGTTTGGGCTGCAGGCCTTCCGGATCGGACAACGAGAGGCGATCCATGGGGTGATGGAGGGCCACGACGGCCTGGTGATCATGCCGACGGGGGCGGGCAAGTCGCTCGTCTATCAGTTGCCCGCGCTGTTGCTTCCTGGCCTGACGATCGTGGTCTCGCCCCTCATTGCGCTGATGAAGGACCAGACGGACAAGCTCGGCGAGATCGGCGTGGATGCTCGGACGATCAACTCGTCGCTAACGGCGAGGGAGCAGTCGCTGGAAGAGCTGGCGGTCGGGCAAGGGGAGGGGAAGATCCTCTACATCACGCCGGAGCGGTTCCGGGACCGGGAGTTTTTCGAACTCCTCCTGGCGCGGGAGATCTCCCTTTTCGTCGTCGACGAGGCCCATTGCGTCTCGCAGTGGGGGCACGATTTCCGGCCGGACTACATGATGTTGGGATCCATCGCCGAGCGACTCGGTCGACCGCCGATTCTCGCGCTGACGGCGACGGCGCCGCCAGAGGTCCAGATCGACATCGCCAAGCAGCTCCACATGGTGGATCCGTTCCGGATCGTGGGTGAGCTGGTTCGGCCGAACCTGTTTCTCGAAGTCCTGCCGACCGTCAACGACGAGGCGAAGGACGCGACGCTCGAGCGGCTACTCCGCGAGACTGAGGGAAGCGGTATCATCTACACAGCGACGGTTCGTGAAGCGGAACGGCTACACGAGGAATTGGGGGATCGCTGGCCGTTCGCATTGTACCACGGCCGTCGGTCGGCTCGGCAGCGCGAGGAAGCGCAGAACGCATGGTCGGCCGGGGAGGTGAAGGCGATCGTGGCCACGAACGCGTTCGGCCTGGGAATCGACAAGGCGGACATCCGTTTCGTCTTCCATTACCACTTCCCCGGCTCACTGGAAGCCTATTACCAGGAGGCAGGCCGTGCGGGGCGGGATGGGATGCCGGCACGTTGCACGCTTCTCTACCGGGAGGAGGATCGGTCCATTCAGGGCTACTTCCTGGGTGGAAAGTATCCGGACCTGGTCGAAGCCGCGGCGGTGGCGCGCGTGCTGAACGGGTCAGATGGCCGGATGCCCGTGGACGAGATCGCCAGTGCGGCGGGCGTTCCTCGCCGGAAGACGAGGATCGTGCTGACCCTGCTGAAGCGGCACGGGATGGTCCGGGAGCACAGAGGCGGAATCTGGGAACGCCTCGCCGAGGACGTGACCCGTACCGACCTGAGCCACGAGCTCCGCGACTACGAGGAGAGGCGGGAGATGGATCGGCGGAAGCTGGAGGCGATGATCCGATACTGCCGCACCGCCCGCTGCCGGACCCGTATGCTCCTGGAGTATTTCGGTGAGACGCCGCCCAACGACTACCTCTGCGGCCACTGCGACAACGAGGTGCAGGCGGCTGATGTCCGAGCCGACCTGGACTTCGCTGAGATCGAAGCCGGAAGTGCGCCACTAGAGTTGGAGCGGACGAAGGCGTCAGCCTTCAGCCCCGAGCCGGGTGAGGAGGTAGCGCACGGCACGTTCGGCACTGGGATCGTCCTTGCCGTCGATGGAGACCGCGCCGAGATCGACTTCGGGGGCCACGGGATACGCACGGTCAGGTGCGACTTCGTCAACCCGCGCTAGTCGCTGACTACGCTTTCCTGGCCAGGTCCAGCGCACCACCCACCGCATCACGACGCGACTCCACGATCCGCAAGGCCGTGGGGGACGCCCGCAGCACGCGCACCAACTGGGGAGCGAAGATGGGGTCCCGGGCCACGCCGCCGTGCAGGGCGACGCGCGGGGGCGCCGACCACGGCCTTAGTCGATCGACGAGGGCTTCTACGTGGGCCCCGAGATCGAGGGTCGCCTCGGTGACGATCTCCTGGGCGCTTCGGTCGCCCTGCTCCGCGAGCCGAATGACGTGGACCGCGAGCAGCGCGACATCGCTTTTTTCGGAACGGGCCACCCATGGCGGGATCGCATCCGGGATCGCTAGCCCGAGGACCTCGAGCATTGTGGGAAGGAGTCGGGTCTGCGCCCGTCTCCCATCCGCGGCCAGGAGGGCGGCCCGCAACCCCCGAAGGCCGATCTGATAGCCCGACCCCTCGTCTCCAAGCTCCATTCCCCACCCTCCACACCGCTCCACCCTACCGGACTCGGAGCGACCGTAAGCGACCGAGCCCGTTCCCGCAATGAGCAGGATTCCCGCCTCGCCTCCCAAGGCTCCGTGAAGCGCTGCTTCGCCGTCCGAGATCACGCGGACACGATCCGCCACCCCATCCCTCGCGAGCGCAGCTTCCACGATCTCCCGCTCAGTCTCGTTGCCCACGCCGGCCAGTCCGGCGCAGAGGCCGGCGGCAGGTCCTTCCAACCCGGCCGCAGCGGCCGCATCGCGAATCAGCCCGACCAGCAGCTCAGCCGCCGCCGTCGGCCGCCGCGGATCGACCAGGCCCGCCGGACCGGTCCGGCGCAGCAACTCTCTACCCTCCGAGTCCCCGATGGCGAGAGTCGTCCGGGTTCCCCCTCCATCGATCCCGACGTAGTACGTCATCAAGCAGCGTTGCTAGCCGTCGAAACGAAAGGCTCACGCGGAGACGCGGAGAACTCCCTGATGTTCAGAGGAGCGGTCTCCCTCCGCGACTCCGCGTGAGGCAATCGCGCAGCTGGAATCGTACTACCGCTATCCGATACCCGCGGCAGAACCGAAGGACCTCGCATTCCCTCGCGCGTGTGATCGTCTGGGCGCCGGCGTCGCCAGCGAGCTCGTCGAGACGATCTCCTGCTCGAGTTTCTGGCCCCCCTTCCGAACCACGTACGCCTCCATAGCGAAGTACTCGGGCAACCCGAGTCGGTCGACGACCCGCGCCGTCTCGCGATTCCGTTCGTCGACCCTCTGCCAGAACTCCCGATCGTCTTGCCCGGGGAAGGGCGCACGGTCCTTCTGGCTCTGGTGCTTGAAGATCGCGAGGATCTTGCTCCGCAGCTCGTCCTCGGACATCGGCACCAGCACATCTGCCTCGGAGACAGGCCACTCCTGCCACGCGCCTCGATAGTACCAGACCTCGGGCTTCTCGCCCTGGTACAGCTCGAGGGCCCGGTGGACCGCCTCCAGACACATTCGATGCGTCCCGTGCGGGTCCGAGAGATCACCCGCAACGAAGATCAGCTCCGGTCGATGCCCCTCGATCAGCTCGCGCGTGATCTCCACATCGCGATCCGTGATCGGATCCTTTCGGACCTTGCCGGTCTGGTAGAACGGCAGGTTCAGGAAGCGGGCTCGGTCCCGTGACATGCCGAACGTCTGGATCCCGGAGACCGCTTCTGACTCGCGGATCGTCTTCTTCAGATCCTGGATCACCGGCAGGTCGACCTCGCCGGGCTCTTTCTCGTCCAGGGAGCGCTCCAACTCGATGATCCGTTCCCGAACGTCTCTGTCCTCGACGCCGAAGCTCGAGGCGCTTCGCCCCATGAAGTCCAAGTAGCGCCGGACCTCGTGGTCGAAGACGGCGATGTTCCCCGAGGTCTGATACGCAATCAGAATATCGTTCTCGTTCTGGTGTAGCTTGTGGAGGATCCCACCCATCGAGATCACGTCATCGTCCGGGTGGGGCGAGAAGACGATGATCCGCTTCCCGGTGGGCAACTTGCTCCGCCCCCGGATCTTCGCGATCAGGGCGTTGAAGACCTCCCCGTTCAACGGGCCCGCCGACCCATAGCGCGCGAGCAGAGGGCTCAGGTGATGGTCCCGATAGTCGATGTTGTCCAGCTTGAGCACCGATTTGTCGGCAACCATGCTGAGCCAGATCACCGCCTCGATCTCGCGTTCTCGCGTCCACTCCACTTCACCCGTCACCCAGGGCGTCTTGATCCGGGTGAGCTCCGCGGCCGCAGCGGGGTCGAGGTAGAACGTCGCATCCGGATGTCCCTGCAGGTAGGTCGCCGCCACATCCGGATCGACGTCACCCTCGACCGCCCGCCTCACGATCAGGGCTTTGTGCTCGCCAGTCGCGATCAACGCGATCTCGCGGGCGTCGAGGATCGTGGCGACACCCATCGTAATCGCCTCGTATGGTACATTCTCCTCACCGAAGAAGTCGGCCGCCGCATCCCGTCGGGTCACGGTATCCAGCGCAACCCGCCGGGTCCGCGACCCGCGCCCCGAACCTGGTTCGTTGAAGCCGATATGTCCCGTTTTGCCGATGCCGAGGATCTGCAAGTCGATCCCCCCGGCCTCCTCGATTGCCCCTTCGTAGTTCTCCACGTACGCGCTCACCTGATCTCGCGGAGTTTCGCCCCGCGGTATGTGCACGTTCTTCGGATCGATATTGATGTGCTCGAACAGGTTCTCCCACATGTACCGATGGTAGCTGTGGATGCTGTCCGGCTCCATCGGGTAGTACTCGTCGAGGTTGAACGTGACCACGCCGGAGAAGTCGAGCCCCTGCTCCCGGTGCCGCCGGATAAGCTCACGATAGATCCCGATCGGCGTGCTGCCGGTCGCCAGGCCGAGCACGGTTGCCCTCCCCTCCGCCTTCCGCTCCTCGATGATCGCCGCGATCCGGGCCGCGATCGCGGAGGCGATCTCCTCGTACTCGAGGATCCGCACCGGGACCCGTTCAGTTACCTGAGCCATACGTTCCCCTCCTCAATAGTCCAGCCGCTGGTTGGATGCGAAGCTTGTGCCGCAGACCTCCCGGCATGAGGGGACCGCAGTCCATCCTGATTCGGGGCTTCGGTCGGGATCGCCGCTGGAGCGCTTCGCCGCCGGGACACCTCTGCGCTCTACCCGATCCCTTTCCGGCTCGAGCGGCTCCGGGGGCGTGAGATCACTTTGGTTTCCCCCTTCGCACGGGAGCGGGGCTTCGGCCGCACGACGATCTCCACATCCTGTCCCAGTGCGTTGAGGAAACGGGTCAGCCGTTCGATCGAAAAGCCCTCCACTGCGCTCGATGCGGAAATGATCGAAGACGTGGCAGCGGCCTGCCGCACTGCCCGCTGCCAGTTGGGGCTCGTCGCGCCTGCGGCGGTTGCCGTCGGCTACGCTACCGCGGCCGCCGAGTTTTCCTGGTCTGATGGAGACATTGCAGTCGACGTCCGCCGCGACGAACAGGGCCTGCTCGCCGTGCGGAGGCGCCAAGCCGATCGCGGTTCCAACGTTGTCGCGGTAAGCCCTCAGAGCGGGCTGGGCGACGACGCCGCACCTTTCGCAGCCGCATACGGTGTCGCGCTGATACCCAGGACGGAGCTGCTCGCAGCCCGGGCCGGCAAGCAAATCCCGACCACGGCTCCGATCCCAACCTGGCGACTGGCGCTTGCCGGAGTCTGTTTCGCGCTCGCCATCCTCGCCTACGCGTTCGTGCCGTCAGCCATCGACTTGCGGCGGGCCGCCGAGATCTCGGCCGGGATCGCTACCGTAGACAGGGAGTGGCGGGCTGCGGTCCAGGCCGAGGATGAACTCACCCGCGTAAGTAAGGCATTGTCGGATCTCTCGACCTTTGCTGCGACTGCCAGCCCCGTACTCTACCTCCTCTCGGGATTGGCCGATGCTCTTCCGCAAGGCAGCATGCTCCTGACCGTACGAGCCGATACGACCACCGGGACCCTGGTGGCGCTTACACCGAGTGCGGCGGCACTCGTGCACGCCCTCGAGGCAATGAGCGACGTCGCCGCAGTCGAAATCGCAGGGCCGGTCACACGGGAAGTCGTAGAAGGCGCCCAGCTGCAGCGAGTGACTCTCCGCTTCTGGCTCCAACGCGAACGAGGCGGATCGACTGCCGCAGGGACAAGTGGAGAAACTCGATGATTGCCAGCGGGGGACCCACCCGCCGGGAGCGTCGCTTGCTGCTCGCCGGTTCCATCATCGTTGCCACGTCTCTCGGTTTGCGCGCGGCCGAGCCAGTGCGATCGGCGAACTGGGTGCCCGCCCCCCTACACTCGCCGACCAGCTCCAGCAGGACCAGGTTCCGCCGATCGGTGCGCCGGTAACGGGCATCGGACCAGCCACGATCGGACAGGGCGCGTTTACTGGTGCGCTTCGTAGCGCTCCCGGGCTGCTCACCGAGGCGAATAACGGCACCCTCTTCCTCGACGAGATCGGCAGCCTCGGCTTGCCTGAACAAGCAAAGTTGTTACGGGCGATCGAACTCGGCGTGTTTCGCTCAGTAGGGGCGACCCGCGACAGCAGGAGCACCTTCCGCCTGATCTCGGCGACGAGCGAAAATCTCAGGCATCTCGCGGCTGATGGTCGCTTTCGGGACGACCTGCGTTATCGCCTCCGCGGAGCCGTCATCACCGTTCCACCACTGCGCGACCGCCGTGAAGACATCCGCCCGCTCGTCCGGCTCTTCCTGCACAGAGTAAGTTGCCCGAAAGAGATCACCGGCGACGCTATGCAGCTTCTTGACCACTATCCGTGGCCCGGCAACGTACGCGAGCTCCGGCATGTGATCGAGGGCGCAGCGGCTTTGTCACAGGGGCCCGCGATTTCGCGCTACGACCTCCTCGAAGTCTTGGACCAATCGTCCATCCCCTCGAAGGGGCGCTCTAGAACTGATGCCGCCCGTGCCGAACTTCAGACGCTCCTCGAGGATTGCGAGTGGGACACCGCGCGTGCCGCCCAGAAGCTCGGCGTTCACCGTGTTACCGTGTACCGTAGGATGAAGCGCGCCGGGATACTACCGCCGTTGCGTTCGAACCTCTACTGACTGGCAGGCCGCCGTCGTGTCATCACGCGCGCCTTTGACCACTCTTCCCGCACCGACAGCAACAAGGGAGGCTCTTCCAAGAAGAGCGCCAAAGCGTCCTTCCGACTCGAAATCGATACTCGCTCTCGTTGGATCGGACCCGGCCTGTAACCCCTCAATTCGTGCTG
>WHSP01000126.1:0-13384 GCA_009380025.1 Gemmatimonas sp.
CGCCGGAAGTGGCTAGGCCTGCGGAGGGGGAGAGAACGGCTCGGTGAAGCGGTCCCGCCAGAGGAGGGGTTCGAGGAACGCCGTTGAGAAGACGTGCTCGAGGATCGCCAGTTCGGGTGCCCGTTGGTTGACCTGTGCCCCGTGTTGATGCGTACAGTGGTCCGCCGGGGTGCCGTGCTCGTGCTTCGGGCCGTGCGGCGCACCGTCCTCGTGCCCATGCTCACCCTGTCCGTTGAGAGCATGCAGGGCCGCTGTAGCGGCGCTATCGTGGTGGACCTTCCCGTCGCGCAGCACGCCCATCACCGTCTCCATCTGGGAGAAGGCGATCGTGAGTAGCATGAGCACGGCGGCCAAACGACGGAGCACGATCTCGGCGTCAGTGGTTGGTGTGGAATTCCTGCCTCGGCGTCTTACCCTGCATTTGAGGCATCGTTCGGAGGAGGGGCACGATCAGCCACATTAGCTTCCGCGGCGTCAGCCCTTGCGGAGCAGCGCGACCTCGAAAAGCGCCTCCAAGGAGTGTCGGTTCTCGATGCGCTACTGTCAGCCCCGTGCCTGCAAGGAGAGGACCCAGCCTTCGGGTGACGTCCGAGAACAGCGAATCCGTCACGATGTTGAAGCCTCGCCGGAGGGCCGATGGCGAATCACCGTCCGGATCGAACTTGTCGAAGACCCCGACGCCGCCACCGGGTCGGCTACCCGCGCGGGGTCGCGGAGGGTCCTCACCGGGTCCGGCACCACCGCCACGACGTGGAAGTCGAAGCGGGACGATATCGCGGAGCGCGCCGGCTGGATGGAGGGCGGGATCAGGACGAAGGCTTTCAGCCACACCTACTGTGCAGCCAGGCTCCAGACCCTCGACACTCGCGCCCCGGTGTCCGTGTACACGGTCGCAAAGGAAGCTCGGCCACGGGGGCGCTCGATGGTTCGCCGGGTGTACGGCCACTTAGGAGCGATCCGGCATCGGTCGGAGCACGTCGAGTTCTGGGTTGAAAATCACATCAATTCGGTGAAAAGCTACGCCGAACGGGTCCGAAAATTGGCACAGTAGTGTCACAGACCGTTGGCTTTGTGCCAAATCCACGAGAAAGCCCCGCACCTAAATCAATGCGGGGCCTTCTGTTATCTCCAATGCGCCCGACAGGATTCGAACCCGTGACCTTTGGCTCCGGAGGGCGGGGGTAGAGGGTGGGCGGAGTGGATGCCTGCCAGGAAATACAGCGAAACGCAACATCTTCGTCAGGTAACCTCATGGCGATCCCGCCGGGATGTGACACGCTGATGGTTACAGCGGCCGCGGCCCCTGTGGGAGGCTCCCCGGCCTCCACCTTGCATGGTAACCCGGTAAGCGTGTATATTGGGTCATCCAACTGGCCCGAACCCCTCTGACCCGTGATCCGATCGTTCAGGAACCGAGAGACGCAAGAGATATACGACGGCACCAGCACGAAGAATGCGCGACGGACTCTTCCCGAGGAGTTATGGGAAAACGCACAGGATAAGCTAGATATTCTCGATTCCGCCGACGCTACAGGATCTGAGATCACCGCCCGGAAATGAGCTCGAGAAGCTCGCGCGACCGAGCGGGCCAACACAGCATCCGGATCAATCGGCAGTACCGGATCTGCTTCCGGTGGAGTTCCGCCAGCGCCGACGATGTCGAGATAACCGACTATCACTGATAAAGCCGGCGAACGTTGCCGGACTGATGAAAACCGAACGCGGAGGTAGCGATGGTTCGCATCCCCAAGAATCGAGCACCCGCCCATCCGGGAAAGATTCTGCTAAAGGAGTATCTGGAGCCGCTCGGCGTTCCGCAAACGAAATTCGCGGAGCGAATCGGCGTTCCGGTGCAGCGGGTCAATGAAATCGTCAAGGGGAAGAGGGGGGTGACTGAAGATACCGCCCTCCGGTTCGCCGCGGCCCTGAGTACGTCTCCGGGGTTCTGGCTAAACCTGCAGCAGCGTTGGAATCTCTATCAGGCGATGCATTCCGAAGGGGCCAAGGACATTGAGCAGATAGAGCCTATTCGCGACCTGGCACATGCGTGAAGCACAGAATATGAGCGGATAATTTCGACATTTCCCCGAAGCTTTTCCCGAAGGTCTAACCGAAGTATTCCCCGAAGCTTTTCCGGCCGGTTTTCGGTCATCGGGCCGCGAGGCCGCCGAGGTACGCCACCACGAGACCGGCAATCCCGGCGGTCGCCACCGGCTCGGCTCTCAGAGTCCCAATCCTGGCTAGGTTCGCCAGCTCAGCTATTTCAACCCGGACCCGAGCTGGTTCCCGGCGCCGTGCTCGAAGAACAGGGGCCGCAGCTGTACCTGGAAGAGCACGTTGTTCAGTTCGCTGTTTCGCATGGACATCGGCGACTCTCATAGTTCCCGGGTTTACAGCACCCGCCACCACGGCGTTGCGAGCACCCTATCGGTGATCCAGAAGGTCTCCGTGCCTGCATGGAGCAGCAGTCCGCCCCGGACCCGATCGCCGTATTCCTCGCGGAAGGCGCGCATGTGTGCCACGTCGCGGTGCGACGGCCGGGTGGTCGTCTTCACCTCGATCGCCAGCAGGTCGCCCTCGTGCTCCACCACGAAGTCGACCTCCTGGCCGGCGGCCGTCCGCCAGTAGAGCACTTCGGGCTGGACGACCTGGCTGTCGCGCCAGGCGATGAGATCCGTCAGTACCAGGTTCTCAAGCTGCGCCCCACCTGGGTTGGACTCGCCCGACAGGAACATCGCCAGGCCGGTGTCGCCCCAGTACGCCTTCGGTGTCTTGATCAGCCGCTTGGTGCGGTTCACCGAGTAGGGGGCGAGGCGCACCAGCTGGAACGACGTCTCCAGCAGGTTGAGGTAACGGTGTACCGTCGGCTGCGGCAGACCCGTGTCCCGACCCAGCTCGGTCTGGTTCAGCAGATTGCCCAGGCGCAGGCAGGTCGCTCGCATCAGACGGCGGAAGTCGACCAGGTTCTCGATGGCCGAGAGGTCCTGGAGATCGCGCTCCAGGTACGTCTTCACGTAGCCGGCGAACCAGATGCTCCGCTCCTCCTTCGTGTCGAGCTCATGCGCGGGCGTGGGGTGTCCGCCGCGCAGGGCCACTTCGCGCCAGTCGGCGGCGGGTACGTCCTCCGCCTGCACGCGCTCGGACCACTCGCCCACTGGCCAGCCGAAGAAGTCGCTCCAGAACCCCGCCGTGCCCAGCCCGAGCTGTTCGCGCCGCGTCAGCGGCCAGAGTGTCACGTAGCTCGCGCGGCCGGCGAGCGTCTCAGAGACACGCTTCATGAGGAGCAGGTTGGCCGAGCCGGTCAGCACGAAGCGGCCTCGAACGCGCGGCCGCTGCTCGTCCACCGCGCGCTTGATCGCGAGCACCAGATCCGCCTCCCGCTGCACCTCGTCCAGGATCAGCCGCGGCGCGCGCCGTACCAGGTCCTCCGGCGCAACCCGCGCTTGGTCGCGAACGTCCAAGTCATCGAGGGTCAGGTACGGAATGTCCTGCAGCGCCGGCAGCGTCTGGACGAGCGTACTCTTCCCCGTCTGGCGTGCGCCCATCACCACCACCACCGGTGAGACGCCGAGCACGCGGCGCACGTGTTCGCTGGCGAGGCGCGGCAGTACCGCTCCAGGATCGACCGGACCAGCCGGGGTCACGCCGAACCCGGCGCTAAGTATACGTGCAATCTATTCATGCTATGAATGATAATCATTCACGCCACGAATCACCAGCGTCGCACCCTCACCGGACCCTCGGCAACGCGGGCGTAGAGCGTCTCGCGGAGATGCTCGTGGTAGGCGTCCGTAACCTCCCGTCGCCATTGTCGGCCCCTGCGCGGCAAGCACGCGCTTGAGATCTTCTCTCCGAATGAACTCGTGGCGTACCTCGCTCGGTCATGAGAAAAAGCCTTCAGTCGCGATCTCGCGATCCGGTCTCATTCGATGAGCCGTAAGAGATCCGCATGAATCGCCGACCAAGGCTGATCGAGGTTGATCGACTGCACCGACACCCGATGCCCGCTCAACCGGTACTCGAAGGCGAACGGCTCCTGGACGACTGGGTAGAGCAGCATACCCTCGTGATTTGGTGTCCCGCCTGCGTTCGCCTCGCGGTTCTCCACGTAGGCTAAAATTTGATAGAGATGGCCCGAATCAACTTTCTTCTGCTGGAATCGGCCCTTGAGCGCCTCCCTGTAGTACTTCGTGTCGAGAATGATGCAGCGAGCCGGCGCCTCGAGCACCACATCCGTCCGCATCACCGGCAGATGCTCCAGGTCCAGCTCCGTTCCTTGCGCGTCGTGCCACTGGATGTGTGGCCGCGACACACGGAAGCGGTCCTGCTCCCGCCGGTAGAAGCGCAGCACGAAGTCTTCGAAGAGCCGAGCCATCGCGCGGTCGTTTTCTCGGAAGTCATGGAAGGCGGCGCGCCCGCCTCCCGGCTCGATCATCAGGTTCTCGTGGATCAGCCGGCAAACCCGCAACGCGAAGTCGTAGGCGCGGTTCTGACGGTGGAGCTGGACAAGCCGGAAATCTCGAGCCGCGATCTGCACGTCCGACACCGCGTCAAGCTTCACGTGAAGCCGGCGGATCCGGGCGCGGATCTCCTCCTCCAGCTTGAGGTGAAGGAGCAGCCGTAGAGTCGCCTTCAGAATACGGTTGTGCAGGACGTCGTAGCGCAGTTCGTCGAAGCCTCGACGTCGTGTACTCGAACAACCTCGTGGAGTGCCTCGGAGATTCGGCTGCATTCGCGAAGGAGGTGGCTCGCGTGCTCCGACCGGAGGGACAGCTCGTCGTCGCGCACTGGGACTGGGACTCTCAAGTGTTCGATGGAGCTGATAAGGCCCGCATCCGGAGACTCGTGCATGCCTATGCGGACTGGCAGCAAGCGTGGATGGAGCACTCCGACGGCTGGATGGGTCGCCGGCTTTGGGGCGTGTTTCACTCCAGCGGCTCCTTCACCGGCTCGGTCCACGCCCGGGTCCTGATCAACACGGAGTATTCCGCACCCTGGTTCGGTTTTGCGAACGCGCGGGCGTTCCGAAGCCTGGTCGAGCGGGGCCTGGCGAGTGCTGAGGACGTGGAGGAGTTCGAGCGGGAGCAGGAGGCTCTGCGCCACCAGTGGCGCTACTTCTACAGCATTACCGGCTACGCATACGTTGGGCGTCGTTCCGCTGGGGTATCACCGGGGGCTTCGCCGGCCAGAAGTGCATGACCGCCGGTCCCTTGGTGAGGTGCGACCAAACTCATCGTCGGTAGATAAGTCGATGACTTACCGCTCTCTTCGCCTGTAGGCGCGCTCCGTCACCACTGAGGGTCCCGATCAGCCGCGAACGGTACTTCGACCAGATCGGGATCCTGCCAGAACGGCTGTTATCTGCGATATGTGGGATGCGTACGTTGCGCTTCCGCATCCCGCCGTTGGGAGATGATACGTCGAGTGAATGCGGTTGTGGCTGGACTCCGTGAACAGGGCGCGCTCATCATCCGCTACCTTTGCGCATCTAAGGGACCCGCCGCATTCTTTGCCTAGACGGCAATAGGGTGCATAAACATACCGACCATCGATCCACTTTAGGGAGCCGCCTTGTTCACGAGGGACGCAAATCTGCTGCAGGGAACGCTAGAGTTGCTCGTGCTGAAGACGCTTTCCTGGGGCCGATGCACGGCTACGGCATCGCCTCGTGGATCGAGGGTGCAACTGACGACGTACTGCGGATCGAGGAGGGTTCGCTCTATCCAGCGCTCTACCGGATGGCGCGCAAGGGGTGGATCAAAGGTGAGTGGGGGATCACGGAGAACAAACGTCGGGCGAAGTTCTACCATTTGACGGCGGAGGGGCGGCGCCAGTTTACCGAGCAGACGACCGGCTGGGAGCGGCTCGCGAGCGCTGTGAGCCAGGCGGTAGGGATGACCCGTCCGCCGGACTGGGGGCGCTGACGATGGGAGACGGACCCGGCCGCCGCCGCTGGAGCAGCATCTTCCGGCGTTCGCCTGCGCTCGAAGTCGAGGAGGAGCTCGCGTTCCACCTCGAGGAGCGAGTCAGCGAGTTCGTACCGGCGGGGATGAGCCCCGAGGAGGCGCGAACCGCCGCGTTGGAACGGCTCGGGAACCTCGAGGGCGTCCGGCGCGAGTGCGCGGGACTGCTGGCGGCCGAGCGCCGGGCCGACGAGCGGAGCCGCCGAGTCTACCTCTCGTGGCTCGACGTCAAGCTTGGCATCAGGATGCTCGTCAAGTATCCGGGACTGACGTTGGTCGGCGGAATCGCGATTGCCTTCGCGATCTGGGTTGGTGCCTCCGGATACGAGATCATGAGCCAAGCCGCCCGGCCGACGCTACCTCTGGAAGAGGGCGACCGCGTCATGGGGATCAGGCTCATGCGCGGGGCATCCGGAAGCGATGAGGAGCGGGCTTTTCATGAGTTCCTGTTGCAGAGCGAAGGGGTGCGCACGGTCGAGGACATAGGTGCGTTCCGCACGGTTGAGCGGAACCTGGTGGTGGACGGGGATCGGGCCGAACCGGTGGCAGTGGCAGAGATCACCGCGTCGGGCTTTCGGTTAGCGCGGATCGCACCCCTCCTCGGACGGGTGCTCGACCGCTCGGACGAGGCAGCGGGCGCTCCTCCTGTACTCGTGATCGGGTACGACGAATGGCAGGACCGATTCGGCGGGTGTCATGACGTCGTCGGCAAGATCGTGCGCCTGGGGAGGGAGCAGGCGACGATCATCAGGGTGCCTGCTGAAGCGGACCCTTGTTCTCCGGATCGTACCTGGTCTTCCACGCGAGTGGCGTTCACTGTGCTTCCGCAAAGTAAGCCTCGCCGGTGCGCCATCGCCGAGGCCGTTCGCTTCCTATCGTTTAACGAGGACTTCACGAAAGCGCTTCCCGCTCCCCAAACCACGACGCACATTCGAGGTTACAAGAGATCGATATCCCGGCGGCCGCAATCACCCGCCGATCGCGAGTATCTCCATGGAACGCCCGCCGGGGCCGCCCGATCGCCAAGAAAGAAGCAGGATAATGGCGAGAAGAATGGCGTTTGCCATCCACATTGCGACGAACGGCGCGACCAACTGTTGGTCGGCCAGCGCCTCGCCTGCCACGAGCGAGATATAGTACCCGGTGAACACGACGCCGCTGGCCCCGATCACGAGCCCTATGCCTCCGCGCGGGAAGCGAAGGGCGATCGTCGCCCCAGCCAGCGCCAGAACTAGGCACGCGGCGGCCAGAGCGAACTTCTTCTGGATCTCGACCTCGTACGCGACCGCGAGGGCGGCGGCGTCAGGCCCGGCGTCGGTGAGAGCGTTCCGCGCTGCCTCGCGCAGTTCGCCGAGGGTCATCGACCGGTCAGTTCGCTCTACTGGGGTGTCCGCGAGCACAGCCGCAAGACGCGCGTTCGTCCGGGGGAGGATCTGTGTGTTCGACACGAACGTCAGGGCGGCGATCACGGCGGCAGCGCCGAGTACAGGACCGATTAAACGGCGGACGCCGTGGCGTTCTCGCTGCGCCGCTGCAAGAACACCTTCCACGCCAAGTCGAGTGAAAACCCACGACACAGCAAGGAAAACAGCCATCGGGATGGTCAGGGCCATTGTGAACGGCATCGCAAGCAGCAACGCCTCGAGAAGCGTCCCGGCCGACACTCCCCGCGCGCTCAGCTGTGGCAACTGCCGGGCAGCGAAGTTGGCGAGCTGGAGCGCCGTCAACAACGCGAACGCAACCGCGAAAGGGGTGACGTGGCGGCTCAGGAGCTGCTGGGTCGAAAGCTTTGGCATAGACGGACCTCCCAGGTTTGCGTTGTCTTCTGGCTCCGGAATGCCGAGGAATCGGCCCGGATGAACAATCGTTCCGCTATACCTGCTCAGCGCCAACCGAACGATGGCGGCGATAGCCCCCACCGCGAAGCGCTTCCGCTCGGCGGGATCGGCAATCGACTGGAGTTCCGATACCATCGCTCGGACCAGATCGCGATGACGCGGCGCCGAGAATGCCGCCATGCGCTCGATGATACGGTCGAGCGAGAGAGGAGAGCGTCGCCGCACGATCAGGTCTCGGTAGTGCGGAGCGGCCGGAGCCACGACGCCTGCGCGCGCTCCAGCGCGTGCCGTGCCTCGGGCCGGCCGGTAGCGGTGAGGCGATACAGTTGTCGCGGCGGCTTCCCCGGAAACTCGGATTCTTCCCACCGCGACTCGAGCCAGCCCTCGTCAGTGAGTCGCGCTAGAAGCGGGTACAGCGTGCCTGACGACAGACTGGCGACCTTCATCAGGTCGTAGCCGTAGCGCCAACTCCTCGGCACGTCCAGAAAGGCGAGAAGCGCGCGGGTCGTGGTACGCGTGAGCCGTTGCATGCGCTTAGTCTACATAATGGCGGTTTAGTTGCGCAAGGCCGGAGACGCTCCCGCTAAGTCGCCGCCACGGGCGCAAGGCCCGGTCCGGGATGACCTTTCTCAAGGATATGGCGCGCACCCCCAGGCGAGACGGACCCTTTGGCCAGGGGAGTGAGGCAGGTGAGGTGCTACGTGGGGTGAGAACGCTCTGGACCTTCCGGCAGATCGGTTGGAGAGATATGATCCGCCTCGTGAGCGAGTGATCTGACCCTGAGCGCCCATTACTGCAGAACGCCACGACGAGTGTCGAACACGGCGATTCTCCCCAACGGGTACCAACTCGATCCCACCATGTCTAAACCGAAGAAGAACCTACTCGAGATCAGATCTACGATCGCGACGGAATCCTTTACGGTGACTTCCGCAAGGTCGGAGGTGGGCGTGAGTCTCTCGGCACCAGCGATCGGAAGAAGGCGATCCAACTGATTCCTGCCCGAATCAAAGAGATCCAAACTGCGCTCGCCGAGAAGGCGAAGGAGGCCAGCGAAGCCGAAGAGGAAGCGCGCGAACTCGCTGTCATCGAGAAGCATTTGGGTGTGGCTATTCTTGGACGACGGTCCAGAGATGCGGGTAGAGGCGGCGCTGGTCCTCACAGATGTGGAAGTTCCAGTATTTTTGGAGATCCCCGGACAGGTAGATGGCCCGCATGCGGAGCATGGCCTCGGCCATGGGTGGAGTCCAGCGCATGCCTGAGCGTTCCATGCGGTCCTTGACGAGGTTCTTGCAGGCACCCTCCACCGAGCCGCTGGCGATGGGCCAGCCGTTGGCCAGGTAGCGATCGTAGCCCATGCGGGCGCGGTTGTGATAGAGGTAGGCGGCCACATCGAGCAGTGTCTTCCGGTTGGTTCCCCTGAGCTTCCGCTTCGTAACCATCTGGCGCAGGCCCTTCACCACTTGGCTGACTTGGCCCCGCAGGATCCGGAGCACGCGCACGCGGACGAAGAGCTCGGCCTGCTCACTGCCCTCGGGATGGAGGGCGTGGGCGGCCTTCCACAGCTTCTCGAGGACGTGGAAGAGGTCGAGCACGAGGGTGGTGTCCTCGAAGAGCACGCAGACCCGGCGCTGGAGGGCTCGCTCTCCGTCGGTGACGATGACCCAGGGGTGAGAACGACCGGGGTCACGCCGGAGCATCTCTTCCCGGACGTCGGTGATGAACGCGGTCTTCTCGGCTACCAGACTCGCCCACACGCGCTTGTCGATCGGGCGGTTTCGTCGCGGGCGGCGCTCGCCGCGGGCTCGTTCGGCGGTGGCGAATAGGCTTTCGACGACCTGGTCCGGAGTCCGAGGCTCGGGGGTTTGGCAGAAGACCGCGGCCACGGTGGACATACGCTTCTTCTGTCGCTTTTTGCCCTTCCCCAGCCGCACCGTCTTCTCGGCCTGTGTGGCCTTGACCATGGGGATGCCCTTGCAGTCGATGGCGCCCACGAGGATCGCCGCCTCCACCTCGCACACCGATCCCCGGCGCTGGGCATAGAAGTTCTCGAAATCGACGCTGGCGTCGAGCACGATCTGCTCGGCACTGCGCTTGGGCACCGCGATGCCGTTCAGGTCGGCCAGCAGCCCGATCGCCTCGTCGAACGGACCCTGGACGGCGGCCTTCACCACCCGCCGCTGGACCTCGTAGCTGTAGATGCGCGCCGGGAGCTGAAGCTCGGCGTCCAACGGATGGAGGCTTCGGTGGCCTCGGCAGCTGTAGCCCATCCGCGCGATGGAGACTTCACCGAACAGCGTGATCAGGCTCCGGACGTGGATCCGCTTGCGCGTACAGAGGAGCGTGCCGCCATCGGGCGAGCCCACGCGCAGCGCGGCCCCCACGTCCCCCATTCCGCGGCGGTCGATGTGCTCCTGGAGTAGGAGGCGATGGACCTGCTGCCCGCGGCATTCCATCTCGCGCTCGAGGGACAGAAGCCCCAGGCGCTGGCAAGCATCCGAACCCAGCCAGCTCTGCAGATCCCGAAACGCCTCGCGTCCCAGGCCTCCTGAGGAAGCGTCCGCCCCGTCCGTGCTGCTCCGACCCACTGCGGCGCTGCTGCCCATCGGGCACCTCCGCGCAGGGAGAGGATTGCCCCTCGTTGTCGGACAGTATTATACTGTCAGTCATGGCGAGAAAGCTATCCCCGAAGCAGCTCGAGAAGCGGCTGCGCGAGTGCCAGAAGCAATACGCACGCATCAAGGCACGCATCCGCGACGTGGGCTTCATCTGCGAGGGGAGCCTCGTGGAGCGCTGGACGTCCTGCGGCAAACCCAACTGCCGCTGCACCGGCGATCCTCCGCAGCGACACGGGCCCTACTACCAACTCACTTGGAAGGAGCAGGGCAAAACCGTCACGCGACGGCTCGCGCCCGAGCAGGCCCAACTCTACCAGGAGTGGATCACCAACCGCCGTGAGCTCGAGGCTTTGCTCCAGCAGATGCGAGAAGTCTCGTGGCGGGCCGGAGACTACCTGCTTCAGGCCACCCGCACCCCTGGCGAAACGTCCGAATCGCCGTCTCGACCGCCAAAGCCCAGGACGTAAACCCAGGGTTATTGCCTCTCCCGTCCCATAACCCCTGGAATTCTATACCGATCACACAGCATTGACTACTACAACCCCTATATTCACAATGTATTAGCCGTCGTCGGAAAGTAGCCACACCCGAAGCATTTCGGCGTGAAGAAGACTGCTGAGTTCGCCGAGTTCGCTGACCGGCACCTGTTGTTGAAAGCCCGGAGCGGCCGCGTGACAGAGCAGTGGCTCGCAGTCAGCGAGACGCATCTCAAGACGGCGGTCGAGTTCCTCGGCGCCGGTACCCTGCTCCACACGATCGACGTGGAGCGAATCCAGGAATATGCACTCTGGCTCGCTCAGCAGCCGGTAAAGCGAGGCAAGGGCGCGAAGCGACCAACCCTCTCACGCGCCACGCAACGAAAGTACCTCAACACCTTGTCCAACCTCTTCGCCCGGGCGATGGCCGAGGGGTGCGTTGCCCCCGGCTTCAACCCCGTGGCGCTGATGATGGAGAAGCCGACCGCCAATCCGCAGGAAGCGAAGTGGTTGGAGCCGCATGAGGCCGCGCTGATCTTGGAGTCGGCACGGACGTGGAATCCGAAGCGGGAAAACCTCGCGCTTCCGTGCGCGCATCCGCTGATCGGGACATCCCTGCTGACCGGCGGGCGTGAGAAGGAGATCCTCGGCCTCGAGGTGGAGGATCTGTCATTCGATCGCCGAACGGTCACCTTCCGACCGAACGAGCATCGGCGTCTCAAAACGCTCACGTCCCACCGAACCGTACCAATACACCCACAGTTGGAGGGAATCCTTCGCGAGTACGTGTTTGGCGGTCGGGGACCAATCTCGGGATTGCTCTTCCCCGCCACGAGGGTGCCGAAAGATGCGAAGGTGCGGATTGAGCCGAAGATGATCACCGACTGGCGGAAGTCGTTGGATGCGATCGCGCAGCGAGCCGGCTGGAAGGAGGGCGAAATTCGGTCGAAGATGTTCCGACACACATACTGCGCCGCCAGGCTCCAGACACTCGACAACGGGGCACCGATCTCCGTGTACACGGTCGCGAAGGAGCTCGGCCACGGTGGTGACGCTATGGTCCGCCGGGTGTACGGCCATTTGGGAGCCATCCGGCACCGGTCCGAACACGTCGAATTCCGGGTGGAAGATCACATAAAATCCGTGAAGGGGTACGCCGAACGGGTCCGCAAATTGGCACAATAGTGGCACAGACCGTTGGCTTTGTGCCAATCTCACGAGAAAGGACCCGCATCTAAACCGATGCGGGGCCTTCTGTTATCTCCAATGCGCCCGGCAGGATTCGAACCTGCGACCTTTGGCTCCGGAGGCGGGGGAGGAGGGGCCGTGCGGGGTGGTACTTGCCGGCACAACCTACGAGACGCCGAAATTCCACCGGTCACTTTCTTGCCGATTTCCGGGGATCAGATACGCTGAAGGTTACGATGGAAAGCCTGCCCGGCGGGGGCGCGGTGGGCTCACGCGGCGAACACTTCCTCACGGGCATAGCGGAGCCGGATCATAGGCGGCGCCTGCTCCTCGTCGAAGTGGGCACCGCACGGCATCACGGAGCGCCTCGCGCAGAGCGGGGAGCGTGTCTGCTTCAGTGTAGATAGAGACGCCCAGCGCCCGGGCCGTGAAGCCGCTTTCCGGCGCATCCGTGACCTCGAAGGTGATCTCGCTCATGATATGGAGGTTACCTGGAAGACCTCTGAACTTCAAGCTGAGTTGGGCGACAATAGCCCGGGCCTGGAGCTAGCGGTTGTGTCTGTAGGGTTCTGCTTCCTTCCTTCTCCATAGTAGATCTATTATATTCCAACGGCATGGAACCTGGACCTCCGCTCAAGCCGCTATTCTGGATGGGATCCAGCCGCAAGGATCTGAAGAGCTTCCCCGCGGAGGTGCAGGACGAGATGGGATACGCTCTGCGGGATGCCCAGTTCGGCGGTCGGCGTGTGAATGCCAAGGTATTGACGGGCTTCGGAGGAGCTGGCGTGCTGGAGGTTGTAGACGATTTCGACCGGAAGACGTACCGCGCGGTCTACACGGTCAGATTCGAGGGAGCGGTATACGTGCTGCATGCCTTTGAGAAGAAGTCCAAGCACGGGATCGCGACGCCGAAAACGGACATGGATGTCATTCGCGCACGGCTCAAAGCAGCCGGAGAGCACCACCTGATGTGGAAGGGCCCGACATGAAGAAGAAAGCCGAGGATATCCTCGTCGAAGAGAGCAGCGGCAACGTCTTCGCCGACCTCGGGCTGCCAGACCCTGAGGAGCGTCTGGCCAAGGCCGACCTGGCGATTGCCATCGGGCGGGAGATCGACTCGCGAGGTCTGACCCAGGCGGAGGCGGCGGAGCTGCTCGGAGTTGCGCAGCCAGATGTCTCAAACCTGGTGCGCGGACGGCTGTCCGGTTACTCGATCGAGCGGCTGACGCGACTGCTGAACGCCCTCGGTCAGGACGTGGAGATCCGCATCCGGCCGACTGGAGCTGGGAATGAGCGCGGGC
>WHSP01000126.1:13394-13804 GCA_009380025.1 Gemmatimonas sp.
CTGCGGGTGGCGGTGGGTTAGGCCGCACACCTTCGCAAACGTCGCTCACGCTGTTGTCCCAAAGGGGCGTCTAGCAGACCGCCGGAACACCTACCATACCGTTCCGCCACCCAATACCCTACCATTTCGCCAAAGACTGACCCTAGGCTTGCATGTTCCTCCGGGGCCGAGGACGTCGAGATAACCGACTATCATATCACTGAGAGGACCGGTGAAGATTGCCGGACGATCGAAATCGAACGCGGAGGTCACGATGGTTCGCATCCCCAAGAATCGAGCGCCCGCGCATCCAGGGAGAGTCCTGCTCAACGAGTACCTGGCGCCACTTGGCGTACCTCAGACGAAGTTCACGGAGCGAATCGGCGTTCCCGTTCAGAGAGTCAACGAGATCATCAAGGGGAAGAGGGGTG
>WHSP01000127.1 GCA_009380025.1 Gemmatimonas sp.
GGAAGGCTGAAATCCGCATGAATGCATCACGCGGTGTCTCAGACATGAAGCGAACGGCTCGCGAGACCGGAAAGGCAGCGGCGGTCCGACGACGGTGGGCAGATATCCCGCAGCGGGCGAGCATGACGCTCCTTCTGATCGTTGCGCCTTCGCTCCATTCTGTTGGCGCCGCGGCTCAGCAGGATCCGGCGGGGCAGGGAGGCTACCTGGCTGCGCAGGCGGATGCAGGAGGCCCCCTCTACGCCGACCAGTGTGCGGAGTGTCATGGCGCGAACTTCCTGGGCGCGTTCGAGGGCCCTGCGCTGGCCGGTCCCGATTTCCAGAACCGCTGGGGCGGCCGACCGCTCGCCGAGCTCCTCTCCTACGTGCAGACCCGAATGCCGCCGTTCGCAGTGCGGTCGCTCGGCCCCGAGGAGACGACCGCGGTCGTCTCCTACATCCTGCGGGCGAACGATGTGGAGCCGAACGAGATCGCCCTGACGATGGAACCCGAGGGTACGGTGATCCCGGGCGCTGAGCCGGTCGAGACGATGGTCGCGGCGGGCACTCCGCCGATTCCTGGCCGTCTGGGAACCGCACCCTCCCCGGACTCGCGGACGGAGCCCCCGGAGTTCCTCGGCACCGTAGCGGAGACCGAGACCAGCCTCACCGAGACCTTCCGACCCATCGAATCGTACTCACCGGTGACCGACGCCGAGCTGGCCAACCCGCCCGAAGGCGACTGGCTCCATTGGCGAGGATCGCCCGGCTCGAACGGCTACAGCACGCTGGCACAGATCGACCGGAGCAACGTCCACCGCCTCCAGCTCGAATGGGTCTGGGGGCTCCCCAATGGAAGCCGATATCGCACGGCGATGCTGGAGCGTGACGGCATCCTCTTCCTCAACACTGCCAGTGGCGCCGTACAGGCGCTGGAAGCCGCGACAGGCACGCTACTCTGGGAGTACCGTCGCAAGGACACGGGACCCAACGATCGGGTCCAGAGCCTCGCCCTCTGGGAAGATCGGGTAATCTCCTCGACCCCCAACGGTTCGATCGTGGCCCTCGACGTTCATGACGGGACGGTGGTCTGGGAGGCGTGGCCGGAGGATCCCGACCTCGGCTTCTCGAACACGGCCGGACCCATCATCGCCGACGGGAAGGTGATCAACGGGGTCAACTCCTGCTCCCGGTTCATCGAGCAGAAGTGCTTCATCACCGCCCATGACGCACGGACCGGCGATGAGCTGTGGCGGACTTCGTCGATCGCGCTTCCAGGCGAACCGGGGGGCGATACCTGGGGTGACCTCCCGGCGACACTGCGCGCTGGGGCGGAGCTGTGGAATGGCGCGAGCTGGGATCCCGAGCTCGGCCTCGTCTTCTTCGGCACGGCACAGGCGAAGCCGTGGGCGGCGGCGAGCCGGGGGATCACGACCGCCGACTCCACACTATACGCGAACTCCACCCTGGCGCTCGACGTCGAGACCGGTCGAATCGTCTGGTACCGTGTCCACGTTCCGGGCGAGTCCTACGATATGGATGAGGCGTACGAGCAGATCCTCGTGGACGTCGAGGGTCAGCCGGTTGTCCTCACAGCCGGGAAGCATGGAGTGCTGTGGAAGATGGATCGCCGAGACGGCCGCTTCCTCGGCATGACGGAGATGGTCTACCAGAACATCCTGGACATCGACGCGGAGACTGGGGCCGTGGAGTATCGCCCGGACCTGAAGGACGCGGGGATTGGCGACTGGGTCTCCATCTGTCCCTCGAGCGCCGGCGGGAAGACGTGGCAGGCGGCGAGCTACTATCCGCCCTCCAGCCTCCTGGTCGTCCCCCTAAGCCAGAGCTGTATGGACATGATGCCGCAGGAGGTTACGCTCGAGGCAGGCGGCGGCTCGGGGGGCGGATCGGTCCGCGCCTGGCGTGAGCCGCAAGACGTCGAGGGCAGCATCGGCAAGCTCGCCGCCTACGACGTTCGGACGATGCGCGAGGTCTGGAATATCCAGCAGCGAGCCTCCTTCATGACCTCCACGCTGGCGACCGCCGGCGGTCTCGTCTTCGCCGGCGACTACGATCGCTGGTTCCGGGCGTACGACATCGACACGGGTGAGGAGCTCTGGAAGACCCGTCTCGGAACCTCCGTCCAGGGCTTCCCAATGACGTTCGACGTCGATGGGGTGCAGTACATCGCCGTCACGGCGGCCCAGAACGGAGGGAGCTACTGGAGGATGGCGCAGTTCTTCGAGACGGAGTTCGTCAACCGTCCCGAAGCGAACGCCATCTACGTCTTCCGCCTCATGGAGCCGTAAGGCGGATCGTTCGCGATCCGATGCAACCTGGAGGAGGGGAGCATAGCATGCATGATTGGGCGGAGGGGACCTCGGAATCCGCTGAAAAATTGGGTCGTCCTTAGTCACGTCACGGTAACGGGGGTGGAGTGCCATCAGTACAATTCGTTGCCCCCGTCGCATTCCCTCATAGCCCCTGTAATCGGTGGGATCGCCGCTGATGAAACTGGCGCTATCCAGTAAAAAATTGGTCGAGGCCCTGCCCGTCCAGCGCTCGATAGCGGGCGGCGAGGCACCAGTCGAAATCTCAAGATACGTTAAGTGAGATATCCAGTCGCCTGCGTTCATGTAATAGCGCCCAGGTTCTACCTCAACCTTGCAGGGAAGATGGCTGTGCCCGGCGATTACCAAATCCAGGCTTGGATCCTTCCGAAGCGCTTCGCGAGCCCACGTCTCGATCTCAGCTACGTGAGTCTTCGGTCCTTCGTCCAGCCCTGCTGCCAGCCGTTCAAGCTGCCTACGGGTGCTGTCGTGTACGGCTGAATTCGCGCGATCCAGTCCGGGTGGATGCTCCGCATGAGCGCGACGAAGAATCGGTTTCGGCCGAGCCGTTGCTCAATGGCCGGTCTCTGGCAGGCGGTTTCACCGTGAGCAATGAGTGTGCGACGACCCGCCACATCCATCACGGTCCGGTCCTCTAAGATCGTCACCCCTAGGTCAGCGAGAGCGTGCCCGCCCCACTCGAGGGCGGTCGTGGTTCCCGGCCGCGCGGACATCCCGATCGGCGCGCTCGAGAACCTAGGCGTCACCCGCGACCCACCAGAGGACGTCTCGCATTCTTGGCTCGGCAGGGCTGGTGACAGCCCTCAGGAAGACGAGGCGGACCGGTGGCTCCGTGCTTCCTGCCCCGGGTGAGTGCGACCAGGAAAGCCTGCTCCAGCGTGGCGATTGGAGCCAGAACGTTGCGAGGAGCAACGCAAAGCGGTTCCGCAGACAGCCGCAACCCGCACTCCTCGGCGAACCGCTCGAGGGAATCAGAAGGCCCACGCTCGCCGGGTGCATAGAGGGTTGGCGCATCGACGGCTCCAGCCGGAGAGTGACACCGCACCTGCTTGCTTCGCACACGCGCCCGCATTGCACGGCCCTCCGGACGCAATATTAGCTGTTTTCGGCCGGCCAAACGCACTCAAGTAGGCAAAAGCTTCTTGTTTCCGCTTGGATCCCGATCGAATGCAAGATTCTCAACCATCTTGTTAGCAATCAGTTGATAGGGATAATTTGCCATTTGTAGTCGAATAAAATCGGCTGTCGTGAGTATGATTCGCCTGCTCAAGCGTTCTTTTCACAGCGCGGCAGAGAACCGGGGCGTTCGGAGCGGATGCCTGAGCGCCACAGACTCTCGAGCCGCACGCCCTGATCTTGCACTCGTTCCCCGGGGTTCCAATGCCCGTTCGAGTGTCGCCGCTCTCGATCTCCCCCAGAGCGTGTCGGGACGGCACTGCCGCCAACGGATCCCTCCCGGTGCGAGACGCGGCCCTTGATTCGACACAGGACTCCGGCACTTTGAGGCGGGAGCCGAGCAGATCGGTGGATCAGGATCTCCAGCACCTGATGAAGCGAATTGCGCTCGGCGACCGCGCCGCGTTTAACGCTTTGGTCGAGCGATTGTGGCAGGATGCGGTTCTCTACGCGCAACAGCTCACCCACGATCCGGACCAGGCTCGCGACGCAGCCCAGGAAGCGTTCGCCCGCTTGTGGGAGGCGAGGGGGGAGTGGTCTGTCTCGGGATGTGTGCGGGTGTGGCTGCTCAAGACCGCCCGGAACATCGTCATCAACGATTCCCGGAGACGCAAGACGCACCGAGAAAGCTCCGAGCTTCTCTGTATGGAAGTGGGGCGGCGGCCGACCACTCCGCTCGAGCACACCGAGCGCCGCCAGCTGGAGGCCGCTATTCAGGAAGCAGTTGGCGATCTCTCGCCTCGCCGCCGGGAGAGTTTCACCTTGTTCCACCTCCAAGGGCTCTCGTATCGGGAAGTCGGGGAAATCATGGGTGTACGACCGCAGACCGCCGCGAACTATGTGCAGGCTGCGCTCGCGGATCTCCGTATCGCTCTCGTCCCCTACTACGACGGGATCGGCCCGCCGGAAGGCATCTCGGACCACCACCCTCCCTCCAGGTAGCCTGGGAGGCGGTTGCTTCGATGGGAGTTGACACGACAATCTCGCCCTTGGGCGCAGTCGGGAGATGGGACCATGGATGAATTCATATATAGGGAGTTTCACGGTTCCCTGAACGATGCCGAACGCGCCATGCTGTGGAGCTGGCGTCAGGCATCGGCCGCGAACGATGCGCGGTACCTAGAGATGGTGCGCTTCCTCTCCGATGTCAGGACCGTCGCATCACGGGAGTTCACCCCGACCGTTCCTACGCTGGAGCAACTGCCACGGGTCGTCTCCAGGGTATCTCCCTGGCGGGCCTCTGACCAGCGTCGAAGGTTTGCCGGAGCCGCGCTCGTGCTGGCTGCGTGTCTGACGCTGGTGCTCATCGCCATGTGGAGGGGGCCCAACTTCACTGGTCAGGCACCTTCGCTAGGCAGTGGAGAGATTTCGCTAGGCAGTGGAGAGATTGTGACGGGGGCGACGGAGCGCACAACGGTCAAGTTGGGCGACGGCACTATCGTGCGGCTGGCGCCATCGAGCCGGCTTCGGATCTCGGGTGTCCCGAACTCGAGGGAAGTTTGGCTCGACGGCCGGGCATACTTCGCGGTCACGAAACAGAGCGGCACGCCCTTCCGGGTCAGGACGCATGCCGGAGATGCGGTCGTGCTCGGAACCCGCTTCGATCTACGCGCCCATCACAACGATCTCCAGCTTCTGGTGGTTGAAGGCGCCGTCAACGTAGCCGCTGCCGGGACGACCGTCGATGTCACCGCGAGCCAGCTTGCGAGCGTCTCCGAGGCGGAGGGCGCGGTCCAGACAACGGTCGATGAGACGTACATGGCTGCCGAGCTCAGCTGGATGGGCGACTTCCTGGTCTTCGAGAATACCCCTCTGAGCCAGGCAGCGCGTGAGTTGAGCGCTCATTTCGGCGTTACCTTCGAAGTCCTGGATACAACGTTGGCGCGGCAGACGGTGCGCGGAAGTTTCACCGAGGAGAGCCTCGACGAGGTTGTAGGCGTCGTTTGCCGGGCGGTGTCAGCCCACTGCTCCATTGGACCCTCAAAAGTCACGATCGCCCCATAAACCGCCAGCACTTCCTTCCCCATCCCCCGGGAGAGCCATGTCGATACCTCATTCGGCTCGCAAACGAATCATCAGTGCAGCGGTCATCGCCCTGGCGAGTTTCACGCCGCCCCCTATCATCGCACAGTCCGGGGACGACCTCGCGGCCCGGGAAGCGATCGGGCAGAATCCACTCGCGCGTCCCGCAAGGCTCGTGGTTGACGGCGTTCCTCTCGAGGCCGCGCTCACGGCGCTCGAAAGCCGCTCGGGTGTCAGCCTCTTCTACAGCCCGAGCAAGCTGCCTCGCGAAACGGTCAGCTGCCAGTGCTACTCGGTCACGGTGGATCAGGCGCTGAAGCGAATCCTTACACGGGTCGAGTTGCGCTACTCGTTGCACGGCCAGAATGTCGTGATCGAGTCCTCCGACCAGTCTACTCAGCAGCTCCAGCAGCCCCCGCCTCAGCTCGCGTCCCATACCGCGGGGAATTCGGCCGGGCTGCCCCTCAGAACCACCCGGTCGTCGGAGGCCGCGGTTCACGATCGAGGGGGGCCAGTCGCCGCGGTGCAGGGGACAATCACCGGCCGCGTCATCGACGCCCAGACGCTACAGCCGCTGCCGTCGGTACAGGTCTTCATCGATGCCGTCAACATGGGAACCCTTACCGGACCCAACGGCAACTACCAGCTCGTCGACGTACCGGCCGGGAACCATGCGTTACGGGTCCAGCTCATCGGGTACCAGGCGGAAAGCCGTACTGTCTCCGTCATCTCAGGAGAAGCACAGGCGGTCAATTTCGAGCTGACGGAGGCGGCGCTCGCGCTGGACGAGATCGTCGTAACGGGTACGCCCGGAGGAACGCAGCGAAGAGCGCTGGGGAACGTCGTCAGCCGAGTCGATGCGGCCGTCCTCGAGCAGGCAGCCGGAACTGGAATCGAGCAGGCGATCGGCAACACGGTTACCGGCGTTCGCATGATCGCACCGGCGGGCGCCGCGGGCGGTGCCCAGTCCATGCGGATCCGTGGATCGTCCAGCATGGCGCTGGCCGGCGACCCCCTGATCTACGTCGATGGAATCCGGGTAAACGCCGAGAAGGCCTTCGACGCCCGGGGAAGCGCCACATCAATGCTTCAGGACATCGATCCCGGTTCGATTGAGAGCATCGAGATCATCAAGGGGCCGGCGGCCGCGACGCTGTACGGCACGGAAGCCGCCAACGGTGTCATACAGATCATCACGAAGAGAGGGATCGCGGGAGCCGCGAGCTTCGATGCCTCGGTGGAGTTGGGGGCGAACTGGCAGCCACACCCCGAGCAGAACTTCGGGCTTCAGTTCTACAGGGATCCGGTGACGGACGAGATCAGGTCCCACAATCTGTACGCCCTCGAGCAGTCGGCCGACCGCTTCGGCAAGCCGCTCTTCCAGAACGGTCCGATCCAACGATACAATGCGTCCGTGCGGGGCGGCACCGACCTGTTCCGGTACTTTGCGTCGATCAATCGGACCGACGAGGAAGGCTTCAGCCGCGGCGACTGGACCGAGGGATGGCGCGCCCAGGTTTCGCTGACGGCGATCCCGAGGGATGGCCTGAGCTTCACTATCAACTCCAGCCGCTCCGCCCGCGACACGCGGGACATGGGCAGCGTGATGTGCAGCTACGCCTGCTGGGCGACGCCGGTAACGGTGGATCTCCCGCAGAGGGGCGCGGCACGTCCGTACGAAGCGACGCTCGGCGGCTCGGAGGATCTCCGCGTCTCGGATCGAGTCTCTTGGAGTGCCGAGGTGAGCCATACACCTGCTTCCTGGTTCAGGCACCGACTCGTGGGCGGCGTCGATGATTCGGCCGTTCGACGGGTCAGCTTCACACCCAAGGGGGCGAACGGCTTCGAGGAGTTCTTCGGAACGAGCGGAAGCGACGGGCTTCGATCCGTCTGGGAGGTGGAAGCCCCCATCCGGACCATCGACTACGCCGCGACGGCCACCATCCAGCTGACGGACCGGCTTGCCTCGAGCTCTTCAGTCGGGCTCCAGTGGTTCAACCGACAGGAAACGGAGTTGTTCTCGAGTGGTCGAAACTTCGCCGTCCCGGCCCTTAGCACCGTCGGCGCTGCGTCGGAGCGGGAGACGACGGAGGAGTTCATCGAAAACACTACCCTCGGCACCTTCTTCCAGAACGAGTTCGACTGGGCGGGCCGTCTGTTCCTGACCGGCGCGGTCCGCTTTGACGACAACAGCGCCTTCGGGACGAACTACGACGCGGCGATCTACCCGAAACTCAGCGGGAGTTGGGTGATCAGCGAGGAGTCGTTCTTCCCTCAGACTTCCCTGACCCGATACATCGACCAGTTCCGACTGCGCGCGGCCTGGGGTGAATCGGGGCAGCAGCCCGACGCGTTCGCGGCGCAGAGGCTCTACACCCCTCTGACGGGCCCGAACGGCCAGCCGATGTTGACCCGCGAGGCCTTCGGTAACCCGGATCTCGGTCCCGAGAAGGGCTCCGAGCTCGAGATTGGCTTCGACGCCGCCTTCCTCAGCGAGCGGGTGACGCTCGACTTCACCTGGTACAACCGCAAGACGATCGACGCGATCGTCAGCCAGCCGGTGCGGCCGTCGATGGGGTTCGACGGGACCCAGTTTGTGAACATCGGCGAAACGAGGAACTGGGGCACGGAAACAGGCATCGGGCTCCAGCTTCTTACGGGTTCGCCCGTGCGGTGGGACCTGGACCTCGGTCTTACCACGATGGGCAACCGCATCGAGGACATGGGTGGTACCGATCAGATCCTGGTGGTGGCGCTTAGCGGCATGCCGTCCCGGAGCCAGTACCACGTCGAGGCGTTCCCGATCGCGGGTCTGTTCGCTAAGAAGGTACTGTCGGCGGATTTCGTTTCCGGGAACAGCGGACCGGTGGCCAACCTGATGTGCGATGGGGGGAAGGGTCTGCGCGGCCTCGAGATGGGGGGTGTGGCTGTGCCTTGCGACGAGGCGCCCGAGGTCTTCTTCGGCCAGGTCGATCCGAGCTGGCAGGCCTACCTGCGGTCGAGTTGGACGCTAGGGACCAACCTCCGCCTGTCCGCGGCACTCGACGCGCAAGGCGGGCACGTGATGAACGCCGATTACCTCGGAGGTCAGAACACGCGGTTCTCCGAGAAGTTCATCCGGCGTGATGATCCGATCTTCCAGGCCAACTCGCTCGTCTCGCGGGCGGCGGATGTGATTCACGACGCGGGCTTCGCCAAGCTTCGTGAGATCACCCTTCACTACACCCTTCCCACAGCCCTGGCGGCGCGGATGGGCGCTTCCACGGCGGGTATAACGGCCTCCCTGTACAATGTTGCCACGCTCTGGATCGAACAGGAACACGTTCAGAGCGGACAACGGATCTGGGATCCCGAGATGACCTCGCCGAACTTCAACTTCAGTGGGATCGCGACCGGGTCGCCGCCGCCGATGTCGAGCGCCACCGTTCGCTTCAACGTCTCGTTCTGACTTGGATGGGCGTGGACACGACCTTCTTCCAACCGGATGAATCGAACAGCTAGAAAGGCCAGCGAGACGATGATGACCATCAATGGATCTGACCAACAAGTTCCGTCTGTTCGAGCGCTCAGGCGGGTGCGACGCCAGGCCATCCTCGGTCTGGCGCTCTCCACCTCGATCGCGGCCGGATGCGAGAACCTCGATTCTCTCCTTGCGGTCGACCTTCCCGACCAGGTCGTCGACGAGGATCTCGACGATCCGGCACTCGCGGAAACGCTCGTCCTCAGCGCCCAGGGTGACTTCGAGTGCGCTTTTCAGGCCTACCAGATGGTGACCGGATCGTGGGCCGGGGAGATCCAGTACATCCACACGGGTCAGTACATCGGCCTGATTCGGTACAACACCCGGTCGCCGCTCGCGATCGAGTACGCCGGGCCATGCAAGGGCACGGGATCCGATTGGCGGCCGAGCTGGACTCCGCTCCAGCTCTCCAGGGCGGAGGCAATCGACGCCTATGAACGGATCCAGTCGTTCCCGGAGGGATCCGTCACCGAACCGGAGTACCTGATGGCCAAGGCAAAGGCCTATGAAGGCTATTCGACGCTGCTGCTGAGCGAGGCGTTCTGCGGAATCGTGTTCGACGGAGACGGCGTTATCCAAGACCGTTCCGTCGGCTTCGAAGCCGCGAGCAACGCCTTCAGCGACGCCATCGAGCTGGCGGCGCAGGCCTCGGAGGCCGACGCGACTGAGATCGCAAGCTTGGCTCGAGTGGGAAGAGCACGAGCCCGGCTCAATCTTGGCGACGTGCCCGGAGTTTTAGAGGATATCGACAACGTCCCGGAAGGCTTCGTCTACTATGCCACCTACGATATCACTCCGGACCGGAGGCAGAGCCAGGTGGAGCAGCTGAACGGCGAGTGGTATACGGTGCACCCGACGTTCCGCACACTCGAGGTCGAGGGCGTTCCGGACCCGCGGGTCCCAACGGAACAAATGGACCGCCTGACGCAGACCGGCGTGGAATGGTGGGAGCAGAGGAAGTATGCGGACTCCGGTACTGACATCCCGTTCGCCAGCTGGCGGGAAGCTCAGCTGATGCGCGCAGAGGTGGAGGGGGGGCAGACCGCCGTGGACGTGATCAATCAGCTCAGGGCGACTTACGACCTGCCCGAGTTCCACAGCACGGACGAGCAAGCGATCATGGACATGCTCTACGAGGAGAGGCGTCGTGAGCTCTTCCAGCAAGGGACCAAGATGGGTGATGATCTTCGCACCGGGAGATACACCGAGTGGGATACGGGCATCACGCCCCTCGGCCGCCCGTTCGGCGATGAGACCTGCATCCCGGTACCCGACATCGAGCTCCTCTAAGCGCCCGTCCCCTTGCGAACGATCTCGCCCGACCGTAGCCGGGTGCAAAGCCCTGTGTCGCTGGGGCACGGCAGATTCGCCTCCTTCGGTTGCCGAATGGGAGCGCACGAATGCTGAACCACATGCTGGCGGTGATCCTTTTCCTGCAGCCGGCCCGCTCGCCTTTGGCCGAGACGGCCGAGCTACGGCTGGAGACCGCTTCGATTCCGGAAATCGGTGAAGCTCTCGACGCTGGTGCTCTCACCTCCGTCACACTCGTCGAGCTGTATCTCGACCGGATCCACGCGTACGATGACCAGGGTCCGGCCATCAACAGCATCATCTCGCTGAATCCGCGAGCGCTCAAAATCGCCGCCGAGCTGGACCGCGAGCGCGCTGCCGCCGGATCGCGGGGCCCCCTCCACGGGATTCCGATCCTCCTCAAGGACAACTTCGACACGGTCGATCTCCCGACCACGGCCGGCTCCATCGCCCTGGCGGGATCAATCCCCGGAAGGGATGCCACCCTGGTCGAACGTCTCCGCGCCGCGGGAGCGATCATCCTGGGGAAGACCAACATGAGCGAGTTCGCGACGCCTGCCGGCAGGGGCTCGTACAGCTCGTTGAATGGGGTCACGCGTAACCCCTATGATCTTCGGCGGGACCCGTCCGGATCCAGCGGCGGCACGGGAGCGGCAATTGCCGCCAACTTCGCGACGATCGGGTTCGGCACCGACACGGGCGGCTCGGTTCGGGGCCCGGCCGCTGCAAACGGCCTCGTCGGCCTGCGTCCCACGTACGGCCTCATCAGCCGTCATGGTGTCATCCCGCAGGCTCTCTCCCTGGACACACCCGGGCCGCTTGCGCGCACGGTCACAGACGTGGCTGTCGTCCTTGGGATCGTGGCCGGACCCGACCCGAACGACGAGGTCACCATGAGCAGCGGTGTGGCCCCGCACCGCGACTACACGGCGTTCCTGCATGCCGACGCCCTGCGAGGCGTCCGCATCGGAGTCGCTCGCGACTACTTCGGTGGGGATTCCGAGGTCGACTCCCTGGCACTCGCGGCGGTCCAAGCGATGGAAGGGTTGGGGGCCACGATCGTGGACGACCTCGTCTTCGACGACGCCTTCCATGCTCTTCAACGCGGGCTGCGCCGTCACGTCAACGCGGAGTTCAAGCCGCAGATCGAAGCCTACCTGGCCGGGCTCGATGAAGGCTACCCCCGTTCGCTCGCCGAGCTCATCTCGATCTACGAGTCGCGCGAGGTTCGCGATTCACCGAACCCTGTGAATCCGGGTCTGATCGAAACGCACAAAAGAAACCTCGAGATCGGAGGGCTGGACAATCCGGATTACCTCGAAGCGATCCGGGAAGGGCTCCCGCGTGCACGAGCCGAGCTCACCCGCCTCTTCGACGAGTACGACCTAGACGCCCTCGTGTACCCGACTTCGCGCTGCCCCGCGCAGCCACTCTTCGACGTGTCGGACATCGAGTTCGAGTGCGCCCCGGGACCGTCGGGCGCGACCCTGGCGAGCTACTCGGGCTTCCCCGATATCCAAGTGCCCATGGGGTATACGCGCAGCGGCCTTCCGACCACCATTTCCCTAGTCGGCCGCTGGTTCTCGGAGGCGACGCTCCTCGGCTACGCATATACGTTCGAGCAGGCAACTCGCCATCGCCGGCCATCCCCACTGACGCCGCACTTGCCCGGTGAGACCGTCCAGTGGAGGAGCCGCTAACGGGCCTGATCTGACTCATCGTGTTCGGACGGGCCAAGTTCCCTTTCCTCAACAGAGATTGAACGATGCCAAGATCACTACTCCTGAAATGCTTTCTCGTCACGACGGTGGCCCTCTACTCGGTCGAGGTGTCTGCGGCTCAGACGCATCGGACCCACACGGCGGAGGGCGATCTCAGCAACCGGTTCAGCCGGATCATCCAGACCAACTCGGCCTCCGATCAGGTGCACCTGATCGACCCGACGACCCATCAGATCGTCGGCGTCATCGAGGGAATTCCGCACAACCACGGCTCCGCCCTCCACGCGGACGGGCTGTACTACTACATCACCAACGAGCACGACGAGACGGTCGAAGTGGTCGACACCCGAACCCACGAGATCGTCAAGAGCATCCCGCTCGCGGCGAACCCGAACAATCTCTCAGCGAGCGACGTGGCTCGGAAGGTCTATGTCGCGATCAGTGGCGCGCCGCTGGTCCAGGTCATCGACATGGACACGAACGAGGTCATCAAGAACGTTCCGACGCCCGGTGGAGTGCACAACACGTTCGTCACGCCTGATGGCAGGTTTGCGCTCGCCGGGATGATCGGCGCGCAGACCATCACTGTGATTGACACGAGCACCGACGAGGTCGCCTGGGAGCTCGAGCTCGATGGCGGCGTTCGGCCGTTCACTTTCGACACGAATCCCGATGGGTCGACCCGGCGCATCTTCGCGCAGATCACCGGGTGGCACGGCTTCTATGTGATCGACTGGGAGCGTCGCGAGGTGGTCGAGCAGATCAGTCCTCCGCCGCAGCCGCTCTCGAAGCTGGTGGTCGATGGGATCCAGAGCGCGCCGAGCCACGGCGCGGTCGTCCTACCCGATGAGTCCGCCCTCTGGATCTCGAGCCGTGCGACGGCATCCATCTATGGTTGGTCGCTGCCGGACCTCGAGTACATCGGCTCGGTCGAGATTGGTAACCCCGCGTGGCTCACGGCGTCTATGGATAGCCGCTACGTGTTCGTTGGTGTGGCGAGCCACAACGAAGCGGCCGTGGTCGACGTGGAGCGGATGGAGGTCGTGCAGCGCCTCCCGGTGGGGCAGGTTCCCAAGCGGAACTACACGGCGGTATTCCCGGAGGGTTGGTCCGAGGAGGGGGGTGTTGCTAATGATCGCTGAAAACCACGGTCAACATAGACGACTCCTCGGCATCGCCGCCGTCGCAGGTACGGTGTTCCTCGGCGGCTGCGCCGGCGGTGGAGGGGCGGGCTCTACCGAGCTGACCTCCACAGCGGACGGCGCCATCCTCGCCTCGGCTGCGCAGGGGATGGACTTCGAGTTCTACCGGGAGAACGTCGAGCCGATCTTCCTGCGGCCTCGCCCGGGATACGTCGCCGGCAACACGCCCTGTGTGGGGTGTCACACCTTCCAGACCACGACTCCTCTCAAGCTCGAGCCGCTCCCGAATGACGGGTCGCAAGTGTCTTGGACGGAGGAACAATCCCTCCGGAACTTTCAGGTCGTCTCCCGGCTGGTGATCCCCCACGATCCGGACAACAGCCGACTGCTTCGCAAGCCGCTCGCCGAGGACGCCGGAGGGGCCGCTGAGCACACCGGCGGCACGTTCTGGGAATCGAAGGACGATCCGGAATGGCAGGTGCTCGCCAAGTGGGTGAATTCCGCTTCCCCCGATGCCACCCCACCGCCTCCGCTGCCCGAGCCCGACTTCGAGTTCTTCCGAAGCTGTGTG
>WHSP01000128.1 GCA_009380025.1 Gemmatimonas sp.
CCTTGGGAGCCAGCTCCTCCTTGGCCTCGAGCGAGAGATCCGACGCCGCGGCCATCCGGACGCCATGCTGGAAAGCACGGCCACCGCGTATATGTTCTATCGCAAGCACGGGTTCGTGGACGCTGGGCCCCCGATCCTCCGGTTTGGCGGTGTGGCCGCCCGTCCAATGCGTAAAGCTCTGGAGGCTGCGGCCGCAACCTGAGCGTCTCGATCGGTGTACCACGGCCCTAACAAAATAAGGATTGCAGGTCGCGAAGCCGACCCTGTAATCCTCCGTTCAAGAAGCCCGTTGCTCGCCGAGCGCTGGAACAAAGGGATGAAGCTGTCCGCGCGGCCCGACACCCCGTGTATCGTCGGCGTCCGTGCGGCCGCGCGGCAGCGTATCCCTTTTTCAGTTAGACAGCCAAGAACATGGCGGCCGAAATGTCCCTTCGGATGTCGTAACAGTTATCATCATACGTCTGGGCAAGCGGCGTTTGACGGGCTCCTTCGCGTCCGCTACGCTTCTCTGGTGCAGCAGGGGCGCATCCGTCCGCGGAAAGAACTTAGTCCACCCGATCGGCACCGCAGCACCGAAACGACCTTCTTTCGGCCCGACCTCGCGGACACCGGGCAATCACGAGAGGAGGTTCTCATGCCAATCCGCGACCTTCCCGCGCGTCCGCATCTCGACCACCTGAAGAACGAAGCGAAAGCGCTCCGGCAAGCGTTCGCGCGGGGCGAAGCGGACGCCTTGGAGCGGGTCCGCTCTTGCGGTGGCCTCAGTTGTTCATCGATTGCGTCAGGCGAGTATCGTTGACACCGGTTATACTCCGCAGGACAGTTAGCCGCGTGCTGCTGGCCCTGAGCGGTCCCTTTTCGCGATGCGTTGAGCGGGAATCCTCGTCCGCGATTTGTGTTTGGAGGCGGCCCTCGAGATCCGCTTCAACGTGTGATCTCCCAGCCGACACGCGGCCTGACCTGATGCGCTGCGATCACCGGATCAGTTCGCGGCCTCGTCGGTCCTCAGCCGGTCCTGAGCCGCCAGCGCGACGCCTGGTCATTCGGGATGTCAGGAGTCGGGATCACGCGGGCAGGGCGTCTCCTGGAAAGCTGTGGCATGAGTGTACCTCACAGAGGATCATCCTGGCCCGTACGCATGGGTCCCCATCCATGATTTCTCTGGCTTCCTCAGGCGGCACGTTCATGATGGCGACGCCGGCCAGCGTCTCGGAGGCGGCCGGACAGAGGATCGCAATCACCCGGTCAGCGCGCAGCGACACCATTCGTCGTTGATGTTCCAGCTCCGTTGCTTCGGCACCGTCCATGTGCCGTTCCGGACCCCACCACAGGAGAGCCAAACTGTAGGGCTTCGCCGTTTCAGCCAGCTGTCGAACCTGGTCGTCGGTGACGGTTGTGCTCATGATGCCTCCTCGATTTTCGTCGCGAGTGCTGTCGATGTTTCGTCCCGTGGTGGTGTTGTGTGTCCGGCACCATTGGAGCTCCCGGCCGCAGCTGAAGACGCTGTCGGGGTCGCCAGCGTCTTCAGCTGCTCGTCCGCGAATCAACCGCTCCTCCGCCAGGCGACATTCATGTGGCCTGATTCACACCCGAAGGACGAGAAAGACCAAGAGGACCGACACGAGGATGGCACACGCGGTCCTGATGACGTTCCAACGATTCCAACGGGGCTCGAAATCGCCCCGCGCACGGTGTCGCGTTGCTTCGTTCATCTTGACGAGATCCAGCTCTTGCAGTTGACTATTCAAGGGGAGGTTGATCGTAACCGTCGGCAACTGCACGCCGAGAACATAGACGAGCGCGGCCGCGATCACGAGCTGGCGGTCGGCCCCGTCCAGGCTCCACACACCCAGCACGGCCGCCGTAACCAGCGCTAGCACCGAGCCGAGCCACACGCCGACGAACAGAGGTTGATTGTTCTGGATGATGCGATCGATTACCTGAAATGCTCGGATGAAGCCGCCGTCATCGAGGCTCCCGATGCCCGGCATCACTACCACAGCGAAGGCAAACAGAAAGCCGGCGACCAGCGAGCACAGAACGGTTGCTGTTATCAACACAGCCGCAAAGAGCGTCATGCCGTCCCTCCAAAGTCCATCGCTACTCTCTTCCTCGCAGACGCTATCACGCGGCGTTCCATACACCCGTCGGCGCGGTCTCGCGTACGTAGGCCGAGAAGTCACGAGCCGGGCGACCCAGCGCGCGTTGCACACCGTCAGCAATCCAGGCGTTGCGGCCGTCGAGCACCTCCGTGAACAGATAAGTGACGAGCCAGATTGGATCGGACGGAGTGTCTAGACGAGCGAGCTCGGCAGCGTAGCCATCCATGGGCACCTGCGAGTACCGAATCTCGCGACCTGTCGCGCTGGCGATCTCGGCGACCGCCTCGGGAAGGGTCCACAGCCGCGGACCGGTGATCTCGTAGAGCTGGCCGACGTGCCCCTCCTCGGTCAGCGCAGCCGCTGCCACGTCGGCAACGTCGTCCAGGTCGACGAACGGCTCGCCGACGTCTCCAGCCGGCAGGATGAGATCTCCCGCGAGCAGCCCGTCCAAGAAGAAGTTGTCGCTGAAGTTCTGGGCGAACCAGCTGCATCGGAGAATGGTCCACGGGACGCCAGAATCCTGGACGATCCGTTCGCAGCGCTGGGCCTCCCGCTCGCCGCGGCCGGAGAGCAGGACCAGGTGTTTGATGTCGCGCTCCCGTGCCAGTCGCGTGAGCGCGCGAATCGCGTCGGGTGCGGCGGGTACGGCGAGGTCTGGTTGATAGGTGACGTAGAGAGACTCCACACCCTCCAGCGCCTCGGGCCACGACGTCTCACGCAGCCAATCGAAGGGCGGATCAGCAGTGCGCGTTCCGATCCGGACCGGGTGGCCGCGGTCGGCGAGGCGTTCGGCCACGCGCCGACCGGTCCTGCCGGTGCCACCGATTACGAGGGTCATCCCTGTCGTCATGCGTTCTCCTCACCTTGCCGAGCGATGTCTGGCAGCCAAGTCGCGAGTCACGGTAGATATGGCGTAGAATGGCGTGCAAATCGGCGGGTCTGCTTTGCGCCCATTCGGGTCATTGGGGCAGCAATAGTCGCTCTCCGAAGCGGACGTTTTGAGCCGCGGCACTGGCAGACGGGCGGATGACGCCGATTGATACCTTCCGAGTTCGGCGGTGGCTTCCTGACCTTCAACTGTACTGTGACCCTTTCCAAACCGACATTGCGGCTGCTCGTTGTTGGCATCCGCTCTGCGCCCGTTCAGCCGTTTGATACCCATCAAGTCCCATCCGAGCGTTGCTCAGCCGGCTTGTTCGCCCGGCCCAGATTCTGCGCGCTGTTCAGAAGCGAGATATGTGAGAACGCCTGCGGAAAATTTCCGACCTGCCGACCAGCGGCGGTGTCATATTCCTCCGCGAGCAGCCCCACATCATTCCGCAGCGCCAGGAGACGTTTGAACAGATGTCGGGCATCATGAATTCGGCCCATCAAAACGTAAACGTCCACCAGCCAAAAGCTGCAGGCCAGAAACGCGCCTTCGCCGGCCGGCAGACCGTCGGACGTTTCCGCCGTGTTGTAGCGCAGCACGAGCCCATCGACCAGGAGACGCCTCTCGATCGCCTCCACTGTCCCGCGGATTCGGTCGTCCGATGCCGGGAGAAACCCCAAGGTCGGAAGCAGCAGCAAGCTGGCATCGAGTTGCTTCGAGCCATATGACTGGACGAAGCTGCCGAGCTGGTCGTCGAACCCGCAACGGCACACATCCTCATGCACCTGATCCCTGAGTTCGCGCCAGTGACTGACCGATCCTTCGAGGCCGAACTCCTCGACGCCCTTGATCCCCCTGTCGAACGCTGCCCACGCCATCACCTTGGAAAAGGTGAAGTGCTGCCGACCTCCGCGCACCTCCCATATCCCCTCATCGGGCTCGCGCCAGATGCCTTCGAGATCGTCGAGCATCGCGCGTTGGAGCGTCCAGGCGCTGTCGCTGGGAGCAAGTCCGGCCCTCCGGCCCTGATGAAGAGCGTCCATCACCTCGCCATAGACGTCGATCTGGAGCTGCCCATGGGCAGCATTGCCGACGCGGACCGGCCTTGATCCTTCATAACCCGGCAGCCAGTTGACTTCCCATTCCATCGTTCGGCGCTCGCCGCCGATGCCATACAATATCTGCATCTGCCGAGGCGCTCCGGCGGCCGCGCGCACCAGCCAGTCGCGCCACGCATTGGCTTCCTCGAAATGTCCGGAGTTCATTAGCGAGAGCAGGGTCAGCGTCGCATCGCGAAGCCAGCAGAAGCGGTAATCCCAGTTGCGCGCGCCGCCCAGCAGCTCTGGCAGCGACGTCGTCGGCGCCGCGACGATACCGCCAGTCGGTGCGAAGGTGAGCGCCTTCAATGTCACCAGTGACCGTCGCACCGCATGGGACCATTCGCCTTCGGTATCGCCCCTCGCCGACCATTCGGTCCAGAACGCCTCGGTCTGCTCGAGCGCGGCTTCGGGATCGATGCGGGCGGGGACCGGCAGGTGCGACGAACCGTAGGTGAGAACGAACGGCATTCGCTCGCCGGCCGAGACGGTGAACTCGGCGATGCTTTTGAGGCCTTCGCCGTGGAGCGCTACCGGCCCGTGCAACACGATCATGTCGGGTCCGGCCACCGCCTTGAGCCCGCCATCGTCGAGCCGGCTCACCCACGGAACCGCACTTCCATAGCCGTAGCGGATCACCAGCTCGGTCCGCATCCGGACGGTGCCGCGCTCGCCGACCACGATCCGGATCAAGTCCGAATTCTTCGATCCACGGATCGGCATGAACTCGATCAGGACGGCCGAACCCTCATCGGTTTCGATGCGCGTCTCGAGGATCAGCGTGTCGCCCTGATAGGCTCGGGTGATCCGAGCGGCGCCATCGGAAGGGGCGATGCGCCAACGGCCGTTATCCGGCGTGCCCAGCAAGGAGGCAAAGCACGCATCCGAATCGAAGCGCGGCCAGCACAGCCAGTCGATCGACCCGTTCTTCGATACAAGCGCCGCGGTTTCGCAGTCGCCGAGCAGAGCGTAATCTTCAATGTGCGAAGTCAAGAAATCACCTTTCAGAGAGTGAAGTCGAGGACGACCTTCACGTCGTCCGGCCGACGATCGAGCGCATCTTCCCATTGCGTCAGCGCGACGCGCCTCGAAATGAGCCGCGACAGCCATTCGTGATCGGCGCGCGCGAGAATGCTGGCCGCGCTTTCATAATGGCTGCGGTTGGCGTTGACCGATCCGAACACGACATCGTTTTCCAGCACCATCGTCCGATTGAGCGAGTCGATGTCGACGCCGATCCGGTGCTGTCCGGACGAAATCCCGGCCAGGCAAGTGATCCCCGACGGTGCGGTCCAGCTGATCGCATCGACAATGACCGGGGCGGCGCCCGTGCATTCCATGACGATATCGGGCGCCAGGCCGTCCGCGTCGGACAGCTCGCCCGCATGGTAGGTCGCGCCGAGATCACGGACGAGCCGCGGCTTTGGCCCGTCGATCACGCGGTCGAACACATGGACGTCCAACCCGCGCTGAGCGCCGATCAGAGCGGCGAGAAGACCGACCGGCCCCGCGCCCGTTACGAGGAGGGTACAGGGCTTCCAGGCGGACGAGCGGCTGCCGATCCGCTCCGCGTGGTCCCAGGCTTTGGCGAGGACACTCGCTGGCTCGAGCAGCACGCCCAGATGGCCCAGCGCGGGATCGACGCGAACCGCGAACTCGGGCTCGATCCTGAAATATTCGGAGCAGTAGCCGTCGAGCTGCTTGATCCCGCGTTCGGTATAGCCACCGTTCGAACACATGTCCCATTCGCCCGCTCCGCAATAGCGGCACGGCACCGGATCGGGCCGGCGGACGATCCCCACCACCAGATCACCGGCGACGAAGCCGGAGCCGGCCGGCGCCTCCTCGACTTGGCCGATCGATTCGTGTCCGAGGATCAGCCGGCGCCGGTCTGGTGGCGCCCAGCCATATTCGCCGGCAACGATATCAGCGTCGGTCCCGCAGATCCCGACCGACAGGGTGCGGACCAGGACCGCGCCATCCTCGCGCCGGGGCTCCGGTACATCTTCGACGCGAGCCGAATTGGCTCGGCCGGGTTCGACGGTGAGTGCCCGCATCCCATCTCCCTGTCCGTGGGATTCCTCTTAGCTGGCGAGTCGCATCCATTCAGCGGCGGGAGCGCGACAATGTTCCTTATTGTCGGGGTTTGCCGCGTTCGTTTGCAACAGCCGCTGAGGCGCGGCGTATCTCTCCATCGGTAAGGCTTGGCACTGGGCTCTCCCATCGGCTCTCAAGTGGGGTCGCCAGAAGCAGTAGGGGTCGGCGACTGGGGTCAAAAGGGCGAATGATCCCCCTCAAAACCGACCCCAATATGCCATAGCGTCCGGTCCTACGACAAGTCAGAAAATTCAAGTGATTCAATGGGAAGAAGCGTGATAGAGCGTGATCGAAATAGGTCGAGTGGGATGATTGTGCACGAGGATGATCGAGGCTGCCGCCTCCGCGATTGCCGGACGGAACACCTCGCGAGGATGGACCAACGAGGGGGGTCCAACGTCCCCCTGGTGACTTGCAGCTTCTTCATCACTTCGTTCTGCGTGTTGAGCAGCAGGACGTGAAACTCCTCGTGCCGCAGGTCGCGGAGTTCGAATCCGATGGTAGAGTAGGCATCACTCGCGCATCGGATCCGGTGGCGGGTCGGGCGCTCCTCCGCGACCATCCGGGCGCCGCACTCGAGGGCGGCGATGATTCGCTTGGCCGACGCCCCGGACCCGGCACAACTCGGACTCCGTCGCCATCCGCACCCTGCGGAGCTGACCGCCGAAGTGCTCTACGATGGCCGTCGCTGCTTCCGTTCCCACGATCGCCGCCAGGAGCTCGTCCGTGCCGGCGAGCGTCTGCGAGTAGAGCTACGCTAGCGGATGGGAGGTCCGCGGCTTGCAACTACCTGGGCAGCACCCCGCAGAGAAAGGTTGTCGATGGGAGTCATATTCGCTGTAGAGTGGACGCTTCCCCGCCTGGGCGTGGTCGGGCTAGGCGCGGCGTTGATGGCGTGCGGCTCGGACTCATCCGAGACGGTTGCGGAGACGCTTGCACGAACGCTCACGGTCACCAGCGAGGATTCGGTGGTTACGCTGGCGTCCGGCGATACGGTCCACGTTTCAGCGGCAACCATCGAGTTTTACCGCACGCGCGGTTGGCAGCCCGCCTGGTCGGAAGGACGTGGTCTCGATGAGCGGGGTGAGTTGGTGTACATAGCCGTCGGTAAGGCTGCGGACGACGGTCTCTCGCCCGAGCGGTATCGCCACGACGTTGCGAACCGTATGCTCACCGCCCTTGACGAGGGTCGTCTCTCGGATGAGGAGGCGGCGGGTTACGCTGCAGGTCTGGACGTGCTGCTAACCGAGGGGTTCAACCGTCTCACCAGTGACCTCGTCACAGGTACACTGGATCCGCAGGACAACGGCTTGGAATGGCGAATCCCGGTCGACGCGCCGAAGGAACAGACGGCGCTAGCAAGCATCCTGAACGGTCATCACCCCGAGACCGTACTCGCCGGGGCGCGGCCCTCGATCCCCTACTATGATCGGATGCGCGAAGCGCTCGCGAAGTACCAGGCCGTCGAAGCACGTGGAGGCTGGCCCCTCGTTCCCGAGGGCGAGGACCTCGAACCGGGTGTCCGGTCGCCGGCAGTCGCGGTTCTCCGCACGCGTTTCCTGCACGGCGCCGACGAAGTCGAAGCCGGCCTGGCTCGTCTGGGGGCCGCTGACTCTGAGCTTTACGACGAGGGTCTGAAGCAAGCGGTCGAGCGGTTCCAGTACCGCCATGCGATCGAAAATGACGGCGCCGTGGGGGAGGCCACTCTGCAGGAGCTGAACCGCAGCGTCGCCGACCGACTCGCCGATCTCCGGTTGAATCTGGATCGCTGGCGGTGGCTGCCCAACGAGCTGGGCGACCGCTTCGTCCTCGTCAACATCGCCGGGTACGAGCTCGAGCTGGTCGACGCCGGGCGGGCAATCCAGTCCATGAACGTGGTCGTGGGAAAGCTCGAGAACGCAACTCCCGTCTTCGCCGATACGATCGAGCAGATCGTCGTCAACCCGTCCTGGTACGTGCCGCCATCGATTGCCGAGGGGGAGATCCTTCCCACGCTCGCCGGGGATCCGGGCTATTTGTCACGGAACAACATGGTGATGGAAGGCGACGGGATCCGACAGCGACCCGGCCCCAACAACGCGCTCGGCCGCTTCAAGTTCGTGTTTCCCAACGAGGACAACATCTTCCTCCACGACACGCCGCAGGATCACCTGTTCTCGCGTACCCAACGGGACTTCAGCCACGGTTGCATCCGGCTGGAGTTGCCGCACGAGCTCGCGAAGCAGGTGCTGGACCTGCAGACGGACGAGGGCTCCGCGCAGATCGAACCACTCCTCGAGGACTGGCAGGAGACCCCGATCGAGCTCGATCGCACGCTGCCGATCTATATCCTCTATCTCACCGCCTGGGTCGAGGAAGACGGCACGGTCCGCTTCCACCCCGACGTGTACGGCAGCGACCAGGAGCTCGAACCGCAGGCCGCGGAACGCCTACCGCCGGAAGCGTAGTGGGTCCCGCTGTGTATCATCGGGATCGCGAGCACGTGGACCGGGGCACCGAGCACGGAGCCCTCGACCACCCGCGCTCGCCGTAACTGAGCACGTACCCGGGCCCGCAACTCGGCGGGGCTGAATGGCTTCGTGATGTAGTCATCGGCGCCGAAGTCCAGGAGCAAGACCGTCCCCCGTTCCGAGTGCCGGGCCGAGAGGACGATGATCGGCACCGACGTCCAGGAGCGCAGCTCCCGACAGACCACGAGGTCTGACGTCTTCGCGAGCCCCACCCGCGCAGCGTCTCCAGGAACTCTCCCACCGATTGCCGGGGTAGGCTCAAGGCCGCGCGCTGCCCCTTGGCAATTGGCTAATCGCGTCCGGATCGCGGTCGAAGAGGTCCGTGATAAAGTCATCCGGGCGCCGAGCCATGATGCCAAACGGAGCTAGGGCAGCCTCGGGAAGTCGCGCGTATTGACCGTGAGGATGGTGTTGGCCTTGGCGCGGATGGCCGCAGCGAGAACGTGACGGTCGTCCGGGTCCGGCAATGTAAGCTTGTCGATCAGCTTTTCGTGGCCGGTGACGAGGCAATCCGGGACCGCGGGTTCATCAGGTCGCGGGGTACGCTCCAACTGCTCCGTCGTGAGATCAGGCCGATTCCGCAGTAGGTTCCGGATCCACTCGTCGTGGATGGCATCGGTCCAGCGTGCCCGTACCAGACCCGACTTGGCGAGGCGGATGAGGAAATCGCGTAGTGGGGCAGGGTAAAGAAGGTTGGCGTCGTAGACGACCGTAGCGACCACCACCGTCAGTCATATCCCAGGCGGAGCTCCTGAGCCTGCGCCACCAGCTCGCGGAACGCCCGCTCCCCCTCGGCCTCCGACCGCGCCTTGTACCCCAGCACGTCGGACAGGCGGAGTCGGCGATGCGTCCCGACCATCCGGAACGGGATCTCACCTTTTTCCAGCAGACGGATGAGGTACGGCCGCGAGACGTTCAGGAGATCCGCCGCCTTCTGCGTCGACACCTCTTCCTCGCGGGAAGTGATCCTGATCGCGTGGCCCTTGGCGATTTCCTCTACCGCGTCCGCAAGCGCCTCGATCGCCGCAGCCGGAACCTCGATCGGCTGCGTTTCACCTTCGAGCGTTATGCTGCGAGCCGCGGATGTGTGTCGGCGCTTCGCCAGCCTGCGCAGCCGTGCCGCGGTTCGCTGCGCCTGCTGAACCTCCGCGGCCGTTGGGACGATCGTATCTCGTGCCTTCCTGCCCACCGTTCCCTCCTTGTGGAATGGCTTTCCGGTCTCAAGATAGCAGTGCAGCGCACTGGAAACCCGTCGGATACAGTCGCCCTGAGGGCGGATCAGCCTGACTTGCTTCCTGAAGCACCATTCCCACATTCAGAGACGAACGGTGTCGTATCCTTCACTTTGGAGGTAAGGGGCCCTCTAGGAGGTACCTGAAGTTCCGGAAGAGCGTTCTGAGTACCTGTCAGCAGTCGCGAAGTCCATCAGAGGGTTACTTGTGGCGATCCGTGTCACTTCTCACCGGCTTGATCCACCCCCTCAGAGGCTGCCCTGAATTATGAGGTCTGACTTCCTGGCTTTGGACCTCCCCCGACACGGGCGTCCTGCGTTGACCCTGTCAAAGCGCTGCGGTGATGATGACCAAAGCTCTTCCACCCTCAGGGCGAAAGGAGGAAATCCATACGCTCGAGGACGCTTCGCTACTACATATGGCAGCTTTGGCCCTCAATCGACCGGCGCGGTCGAGAAGGGGGCTTCGGATGGATCGCTGGACCTGGAGTCCAGCGAGAGTCACCGAGCAAGGCGCCATGAATCGAGTTGGCTGCGCACACCGGAAGTGGCATATTCTTCCGTGTACGTGCGACGCCGTTTCGTCAAAGCCGGAAGCATGGTACGCTGCACCACAACCAGTCCGGCGAGCCAGGGTGATGTCGCCTTTCGGGCTGCGTAGTAGAACCGTCTGGGATCGTGGCTCCACGGCACCTGGGGCGGGGTATGGTAAATCACCGTGCATGCGAGGCACGATGTCGGCAAGACCGTAGATCCGCTCGCTGCAGTGTTGGGGTAGGTGGTTAATGGTTTTTACAGTTGGCCGTATGGATTTCGAGCAGCCGCGGCGGACGGGGCCACAGCGACCGCCAAGTAGTACGACAGCAGAGAAGCGGCTTGGGATCCGAGTTCTTGTTGGACTTAGATGATTGCTTGAGAATCGCTCGTCCTGTCAGCATCGGTCGAGGACGGCGGGAGGGACAAGCTTGCCGCGAGACGTCGAGAGCGCGCACCGAGAAGACAAGAGGTCGGAAAGGAGCGTACCGATAGCGAGGTGGCCGCCCTGGTGGGAGTGGGAGCTGACGTTCGCGGATCATCTCGAAGAGCGCATGGAAGAGCGCGGCGTCTCCGAGGTGGAGCTTCGAGCCATGCTTGCCGACGCCCAACGACTTACGGCCGGACGCCAGCGCGGGCGGTGGCTTGTCTGGACACGCTTTCGGCAGGAAGACTGGTGTATTGTCGTTGAACCCGATCCCGCGTTGGAACAGGTAGTTGCGATCACCTTGTTCCCGAGACGACTACTATCATGAACGCGATCTCACTCAGAATCGAATACCGACATGGCCGGGCGCTGGCCGCTTACCTGCGCCTGCCGCATCCGCCAGGAACGAAGGCGGCGCGTACGGAGATGGCCAGCGAGGACCTGGTGGTGGATTTCGCCGCAGACGGTTCCCCGCTCGGGATTGAAATCGTGTCACCGGCCGTAGTAAGTCAAGCGGAGATCCGTGCTGTATTCGAAAAGCTGGGTCTTACGCCGCCAGCCGATGAGGAGCTAGCCCCTCTCCGTGCGGCCTAGCGGCGTCGTAGCCGCCGACGCTGCCGGCGCAATGCAAGACCATCGTTCAAGTTTCAACGTGACCGACCTAACCCCGGTCGGCACAAGCCCGATCGGGAGGCCGGGCAGCGATGCCGACTTGAAGCGCAAAGGCCGCCCGAAGGCGGCCGGCATCGCGCGAGAGGCTGCTATGGTTTGCGTTCGATAACTTGCCTGATCGGCACTTTGCGATGTCGCCACGATCGCGGCAAAGTCTTTGAAATCACGACGTTTTGACGGAATCTCCGCCCTTGCCCACTTGAATGGGGTTCAGGGGGTCGCGGGTTCAAAATCCCGCCGTCCCGACTTTTGTAAATAATTGCCGTACCGACGTTTAGGATCTTTCGCCAGGCCCGCTTCATCGACTCGATGAGCGGGCCTGGGGTATGTAGTGGGGTATGACTTGGGTGTTTCGCCCTCCTCTGACGGAGTATCAGGGGGCGCTTCGGAACCGTCCGCTCCCCTCCCTTCCGACGTCCTTCCGAACGCTGCCGCGCGAACCCGCCGCCGCGTTTCTGCCGACTTCGCGCGGATCACTTCCCGCTCCTTCTCCTGGTAAACCTCCCGTCGGGTGTCGGAGCTCCGATGCCCGGTCTGGTCGTTGAAGACCCGCTCGTCCGTCTCATAATCCTCGTACACGTCCGTTGCTTTGCGCCGAATGCCGTACCAGCCACGGCTGGGCAAAGGGGTCACGCCGGCGATGTCATCCAGGTGGTACCTGGCCGAGACGCGCCTCCGCGCTGAGCTCGATCGCCAAGCCTATGCGAGGGTCGACATCCGGACGATCTAGAGACGTGAATATGCGCCGCCTCTCCTCCTCGGTGTGCCGCGGCGTAAGGCTTGTGATCCGACTCGAGGTGACCTGCTCCCACTCTCGGCGCATCTGATCGCGCTAGGTGCGCCGCACTGCCACCGCGCGATCGATACGCTCCCTCGAGGGCGAGCCACTGGTCAACCTGGAGCACAATCACGACGCAGCGCTCGGTCCATGCCGGGCCGCCCTTCCCTGTCTCGTTAAACCGCCTCGCGAGCCGTAGCCACAGATCACGGACGATCGAGTAGCTCAGTCCATCCCAGGTGCGCGGGTGGCCGCCCGGTCCTGTGCCCATCGCGCGAATGATATCGCGCGCGGCTCGGCGCATTTCACGCACCTGCTCCGTCTCGACAACGTACATGCCCTCCGGCACTCGCGTCGCGAGATCGAATCCTGCCGCCAGCGTGAGGGGTCCTTCGCTCTCCTCGGTTGCGGCCTGAGGGTCGCGCCCAGCCATGAGGGAGTCGTACATCACCTGCGTCTGCCGCACAGCCTCCTGCTCGAGCTCGGGGGCGATTGCGCCTCGTTCATCTCGAATACTGAATCCGAGTGATCGACGCTGGTAGCGCTTCAGCTGACCCACCCACCAGCGGACTTCGATTACCCGCCCGCGATCCGTTCGCTCGAACGCCGTGATCGTGTTCGGAGGCTCGCCCTTCTGATACTTCCAGGTCTTGGCGGCTGTCTTCGATCGTTTCTTTCGTCCACTTGTCAATCATGCTTACAGACTTCACGAGAACGGTTGCTGCCTGTTCGGCGGTGACGAAGAGCTCGAGTTGGCGGGCTCGCTGGATGGCGGTGGTGAGCTTGTCGCGATAAAGGCAAGCCGGGCACTCACCGCCGGGCGGGGCGGGCCGCTTTCAGTAGGGTTCCGCTTACAACGTGCGCGAGTTACATTTCGTGTCGAGTAAATAAGCGAGTAACTGTTTAGCGTCGTTTGTCAGAGCCTTCCCATGCGGCTGTCCGTCAGGATACTGAGTTGGGGCGCGGGGAGCGGGGCTCTTGTGGCGCGGTCTGTCATGTAGTATTATGACAGCCATGGACGCCCACGAACTCGACCGAGAACGCAGACGCCTGGTTCGGGACCTGCCGTCTCTGCATGAGGTGCTGCGGGCGAGTCTGTTCGAGCGTTCGCGCCGCTGCGGCAAAGCGAACTGCCACTGCTCCGAGGCCGGCGATCCCGGCCACCGGGTGGTGTGCGTCAGCCTTTCGGGACCCCAGGGCAAGCCTTCCCAGGTCAGCGTTCCCCAGCGCCTCGTACCGGTGGCCGAGGCGTGGATCGAGAACTCCCGCCGCTGGCTGGAGGCGATCGAAAGGATCTCGGCCATCAATCATGAGCTCTTGCGAATGC
>WHSP01000129.1 GCA_009380025.1 Gemmatimonas sp.
TCCTCGCCCAGACCGGGCTCATCGACCGCCCGACCCCAATGCCCTGGTTCGGCCGCAAAAAGCTGCTCCTACACCTGCCCTGACCATCCGCAGTCCCGCCCCCGCCAGCCACCCCCTCCGGGCTCGCCGGCGTTAGCAGAACCCAGTACCGTGGAAATCGAGGCTAGAGGGCTGTTGACTAACAGGCTTCGGAGAAGGTCGATGAGAAATCGGGCGCCCGAAGGAAGCCTCCGTTCTCACGCTGAGCTGCACGATTGATCAACGGCCTTCGACCGTCATGGGAGGGAGCCGAGGTACTGAAGTGCCCGGAGTCCGGGAAGGAAGAAGTACTCCCCACCCTTCATGCGAACGAACGGCTCGAGATTGCGCTCGCGGTGGCGAACCGGGTGCGCCTGGATCGTGAAAGTCGCCGCCGACTCGGACCGAGTCTCCGACAGTTGCGGGTCGGCGCGCTGCGCCACGAGTGGATCGGGCTCGGAGTAGAGCCCTTCGAATTTGGGATTGTTGATCCAGGTGTGCTGAACGAACTCGAATTGCCGCGCGATGTCCGTATTAAAGCAGATGAAATGCAGTCCGCGGTCGAAGTTGTCGTCATCCGCTTCCAGGATGTCTTCGGGTCGCATCGAGGGCGCGACCGGCCGCCCGTAGAGACGGCCTCTGCGCAGGATCCGGTGTCGCCGGGCGACGGTGAGGGACTCCTCGGGGTGGGGCGCCAACGCATCGCGCGGGTTCGACCGCCGGATGTGCGCTCCGATCGGGCAGTGCTCTCCGTGGGGATCCTGATCGTGATAGAGGAAGCGATCGGCGTCGTCGCCGGAGTAGTTCTCGGGCTGACGATCCGGATAGAGGGCGAGCGGTGCCCCGTTCGGCCAACGTCCAACGATCTTCGAGGCGAGCCAGACGTAGCGGTCGGGGTTGGGCGTTCCGTCGGCATGCCGGGTACGGTCCGCCATCGATTTCCAGAAGCCGCGAACGTCCTGGCTGAGCTGCCGAAAGACGAGATAGCTGCCGTTGCGGCCAAAGTCGTGGCGGCTCGGTAGGGACGTCCGGGGAAGTCGGCGGGTCCGATCCTGCCAGGCCGCTATGGTGGGGGCGTTCGGGATCTGCCCGTATTCGTTCGGATAGCCGAAGATGAACTCTCCGGCGGCCGTGACGTTGCCCTCCGGTTCGTTCTCGCTGCGGAGCAGACCGGCGATCATCGGCTGCGCGATGCCGTCGTGGAACCCGAAATGCTCCTTTCGCTCGCGTACGGTCTCGGTGCCGAGGACACGGATCGCGTGGAGCGAGTGCTCCACCCACTGTTCGCGCTGTCGCGCCAGCTCCCAGCCGAGCACCGCGTCAGTCGCGGCATAGATCATCAGCAGCACGTGAACCATTTCTCGCTTCGGCCCACCCCAGTCCCAGCGTTCTGCGACTCCCGGGCCTGCATCACCGAGGAGCCGCTGGCGATGGGGCGCGGCCATCCCTTCCTGAAACTCTCGCGAGAAGGTTGCGAGCGCGTCGTCGGGCAGCCCGAGCCGCTCGAGCCCCGCGTACGTGAAGGCGATCTGGAGCGTGTGCGAGGGCAGCTGTTCGGAGCGAACCGATCCCCGGGTCACGTGCGGCGCGAGCGCCCGCAGCCACCGTCGCGCGGAGATCGGATCTTCGATCCCGATTAGCACGTACACCGCCTCGGGTAGCCTCTCGTATCCGCGCAGAATGATGCCCTGCACTTCATTGGTCTCGATCTCCACCGCGCGAGTGCTCATCGGATCGGGGTGCGTTTGAGTCCGTCGACAAGAAGTTTCAGGAAGGCCGAAGAGAAATCGTGCAGATCAAGGCGCGCGACGAGACCCGAGTGAGGCGTACTTTTGTACGCCGCAGGGGGCGGCGAGGAAGCGGGCGCCCGAAGGAAGCATCCGTTCCCACGCAGAGCTGCGCGATTTATCAAAGGCATTCGGGAGTTCAGAAGCGGCGTAGCCACTCGGCCGCCTGCTCGGCATCCATCTCTCCGAGCAGACCGAGCCGAATGCGCGTGTTGTTGTTGACGTTCACGAGGGAGAGCGATTTGTACGCACTGTACCAGACCTGCGTCGGAACCTGGCCTGCCCGAGAGTACGCCTTGAATCGCTGCTCATCACGGGCGCCGTCGAGGAGCAGGAAACGAGTGGCTGGGAAGCCGACACAGTTGCTCCAGACGGCCGATAAGCCCTCCGCCGCCTTGTCGACGAACTCGCCCAGATAGCTCTCCCAGCTGCCGTCGAAGTTGCTGAAGAACAGCAACCTGCGCCCTCCATCGACGATGTTCCAGCGGGCGAAGTGGATCGAGGCGATGCCGTTCAATGTTCCTCCCGTCTCGAGGTAGCGGGCGGAATATCGGAGGAACGACAGCACGGCCCGGAGCGTCCTATCGCGCAGGAAGCCCGGCTTGATGTTGATGACGCTGCTCAGCTGATTCTGCGTCACCAGATCTTCTTGCTCCGCCAGTTTCCCTGCCTTCTCCTTAATGTCCGGCGGAATGACGAACCGATCCTTGCGCTCTTTCATCCGGAGCAGACCCAGCCAGAGGCCAGCGAGGATCGCAGCCAGGATGGTGATCGGCAGCAGCAACAGGCCGATCGCGCCGACCCGCAAAAGGAACGTCTTGAAGGGAACCGCTTCCGGAATCGGTGGCGGCTGCACTTTCGCCCACGCGAATGTGTCGGCCTGTTCCTCGAAGATGTATTCGACGATGCGTCGACGAATGTCTACCGGATCCCACGGGAGCGTCCCGGCCGTCAACTCCCGATCGAGTTGCTCGTCGATCAATTCGCGAAGCCTCGCCTCCCGCCGGATCTGGCCTACCGATCGGCCCACCGCGCCCACGAACTGGGTGGTGGCGTCCTCCTCTATGTGACCCTTCAACCATTCCTTCTGTCCGCCCGGGCTGAGCGAGCCTGCCTCTGGATGTCCGAGGCAATGTGAGAAGATTGCCTGTAGCCCTATGCCGAGTTCCCGCACCAGCTCGTCGAGGTGCGGTTCGAGCTCCCCGTCATAGTCGGTCGCGAAGAGCAGCTTCGCCCGGATCGCGTTCCCGTTGACGTCGTGAGCTTCCTCGTGGATCAGGATCCGGGCGTAATGGACGCTTCGTAAGCTCAGAAAGGGGACGATCGGATTCGTCTCCACATCCTCGTCCACGATCCGCTGCAGCAACGCCCGCAGCGATTCCATTCGGTTCGGCTCGATGTTCGCCACCACGAGCAACGCACCATGCACGGTCCGGCCGTCGTTCGCCGCCTCGCGTTCCGCTTCCTCCGGTGTCTCCCGCGCCAACATCGCCGCATGAGCCCGTCGCTCCGTAAGGAGCTCCATTCCCATCACGCCTTCCGGCACCCGACGCTCCGTTTCGGCCGCATCCACGGCGGTCGGCGTGCGCTCCACCACCTCCTCGGAAGGGGGGCTTCTATCGGACATGGCCGGCTCCTTTCAACCAGGGACCATCGAACGAGATCGGGGAGGAGTGGCCGCGGCAGCCGACGGCAACAGCTCTCTAAACGTTTGGCCGGAACCGATCGCCTGGTCGGGCAGCAAGACGCCTTCGTTCCAACCTGCGAAACGGAGCCGAACCTGGGGGGTGAGAAGAGTCCCGGACGGTGTACTCATTAAGCATAAATGTTGGCCCGGCTCTGAGTCAATGTGGACGAGCATCGCTGAGGATGGAGTTTTTCAACTCCCGTTCTCCGCCCCCGCGTCAAGAGTTGGCGGAGCCGCTTGCCCAGCCTCTGCTACTGGCTACCCTGTCTGCCCCTACCGAAGGACTCTCGCAGAGTTATCCACAAGCTCCCCTTCGGACAGGACCCAGGGGGTCCTTCGGGGAGCCAGTGGATAACTCCCGGACCAACTATAAGGCGCGGAGGAACTGCCGAGGTGACTCACGATCCCGAGTCGGGGGGACGCTTTACCCACGGCGGTTCGGATCCGCGACCGGGTGGCTTTGGTCTGCGTCGACGGCTCGGGTATTCGCGAACCCGGGGACTGGCCGGCGATGGTGGATGGCGAGGTTTCGTCCGCCGATCGGCGTCCTTGGGGTCACCGTCAGCGAATCGGTGATATCGGGAGGACATGGATACATCCACAGTTACGGTAGCAAGACCAGCCGCCCCAATCGTGCGGAGCGCCCGGATGAAACGAACTCGACTCACTGGACCCCACCGAAGTGGGTCATGGCGATCCGGTATTCCCGGGTTTCATCGTCCCAGTAGATCCGATAGGTGCCCGGGTTGAGTCCTCGGGTCCAACGGGCGCCAGTATAGGGCGCGGCCCCGACGGTCGGATGGGTTAAACGACCCAGATTCCGACCCTATGCAGCAGTGATGCCGGAATGGAGGGACGGTGCGTGGGGACGGAAGGAGGGATATCGGCTAGAATGCTTCACGCGGAAGACGCGGAGGACGGCTGTTGTCCGCGTCCTCCGCGACTCGGCGTGAGGTTACGTCTAGTTTGCGCTCCAGGTATCCCAGGTTCGCAAAATCTGCCCCGCGATTTTCTCAGGATCGGCTTCTGGAATCGGCTCGAACTTCTGGACTCGACCGGCGAAGCAGTCGGCGATGTAGAGGTTGCCGAGCTGGTCGGTGGTGATTCCGTGCGAGCAGGCGAGCCGACCCGCCTCCGGTCCCGAAGCTCCCCAGCTGTAGAGGTAATTGCCGTCCAGATCGAACTTGATGAGCTGGCTGGACGGGGCGTTACCGACCCAGATGTATCCTTCCTGATCGATGAAGTGGTTCACGAACAGGGTGCCCTGGTCCTCCGGCCAGTGCGGCGAGCGAAGCGGCCACATGTCGAGGAAGTTGCCGTCCTCGTCGAACACCTGCATCCGCTCGTGGCCGCGGTCGATCACGAAGAGGCGACGATCCTCGCTGATCGCGATGCTGTGTGGATTGTTGAACTCGCTTGGGCCAGGATTGGCCGGATCGGCCGGCTCCTGCCCCCAGTCCATCAGGAAGTTGCCCTCGGGGTCGAACTTCGCGACCCGCTTCCCGTCGTAACCGTCGCTGATGAAGTAGGTGCCGTCTGGCAGCCAGGCGATGTCCGTTGGGCGGGCGAAGTTGTTCGGGCCGCGACCGGGCACGCCCAACTCGCCGTGAGAGTAGACCAGCTCACCCTCGTAGGTGAACTTATAGATCATGTGGAGCTGGTCGTCGATGATCCAGACGTGCTTCTCGGAGTCGTACGGGCTGATCTTGATCTGGTGCGGTCCACGCCCGCAACGAGCGGGGTCGTTGAACATCTCGTCGAGGTGGGCCCAGTGATCGACGAGGTTGCCCTCGCCGTCGACGACGATGATGGAATGCTCGAAACGCCGCTCCCACCCACGTTCGTTCTGCGTCGGTTGGCACGTCGACGAAACCCCGTCGGCATTGCCGGTGGCGTTCCCACGTGAAGGGTCGAGGGCGGCGTAGGGCGTCCAGGGGTCGGCCCCTTCGGGGAGGGGTAGCTCGCCGCGCATCGCGATCCAGATGCGGTCGGGACTCTCGGCGTAGACGCCGCCGAAGGATCCCCAGGTCCACCCCTCGTGGGAATGCAGATCGTCGGGGAGGGGTTGCGGCCAATCCTCGACGACGCGGTACGGTCCGGTCGGCCAATCGTGGAAGCTCCAACGCTCCGATTCGCCTTCCGTTCCCTGTGCGACCGCGGGTTGCGCCTCCTGCTCGGGGCCACAACTCGCGAGCCCGAGGAGCGCGATCCCGGCAAGTGCCGCGAGCAGGCTGGTTGATGCATGGTCACGCCGCATTAGGACTCCTCCGGAGAAGGGAACGACACTGGAGGGGGACAACACCTCAAGAGTACGTACCGCGCTCTATCTCAACAAGGAAATTGTGAATGGTGAATAGTGAAGGTGCGCCGCTTCACCATTCACCCTGTCCAGCACAGTGATTTAATAGGGCGGACCTGATGCGTTTCACCTTAACGAGGCGGAAGCACCGCGGTACCAATCGGCGGACGAGGAGGTGCAAGTTCGGCCTCTCGATACCTCTTGATGATGGACGATGGCTTTGCCATGGTGTCGATGCTGGCGATGCTGATCTGCTCGTACGCCTTCCCGCCGGCGCCGCGAGAGGCCTGGGAGCCGTACTTCGAGGCGTCGATCTCACCCTCGACGCGCGCGGCGATCCGATCGCGCGATGGAGAAGGTGTCGACCGCGGCACGTCCGGAAGCTGCGGTTCGGACCAAATAGGTGGCGACTGGGCTCACGGCGAAAGACGCGGAGGGCGCGAAGACACGAATTCCCAGCCTCTGTGACGTTACATCGCGCGGGCGGCCGCCAACGTCCTGGATGGCGACGGCCGTGAATGCAGGCGATCACATGGATGCGTTCGGGCTGGTCTACGTAGAAGATGTTTTAGGGAAACCCGGTCGGCATCGGCGTAGTCAAGTGCGATCCTTGCCAGGCTGCAACTCGGTAAGTATCGTCGCAAGAAGACTGAAAGCGGGCGGGTTGCGGGGAATCAATGGTCGAGTTCGAGCGGCTCGTGATTGCGGAAGCTCTGGCTGAAACCTGATAGGGACGTACAGTTACGATCGCAGAGGAGACCCCCAGAAGGAAAGGCCCGCAGTGCACTCCCGAGGAGAAATAGCAGGTGTTCGCCGCCCAAACTGATAGGCCGCGTCGCAGCAACTCAGCGCAGGCTGGGCCGCACTTGAGCCGTGCGCCGTTGAGCGGAACGCGGCCGCGTAGCAACGTGCTTTGGGATCGACTCGCCAGACGTGTTCAGACCAAGCTCGAAGTCGCCCCGCCTGGTAGCGCCCTCGAGCAGGAGGCCGATCGAGTAGCCGACCACGTGATACGGATATCCGACACGAACCTATCGAACGAGCGAACGGTTTCCCGCCAAGTCCAGTTACACCACCAACCAGTCGACGCAAGAGCCGACAGGATGCAGAACCAAGTGGCTGGCGGCACTGATGCGGCGCCAGCGACGACGCCGTCGACCGCATCGCGCATCAGCGAGATGCGTGGCAGCGGGCAGCCCCTGACCCCATCCGCCCGCAGCTACTTTGAACCGCGATTTGGCGCAAACTTCACCAACGTGAGGGTACATACCGACAAGCGAGCGGGTGATTCAGCCCGTTCGCTAAGCGCACTGGCGTACACGATTGGCCCTGATATCGTGTTCGCTCCCGGACAATTCGCACCGGAGACGCCTGGCGGCCGGCGTCTGCTCGCCCACGAGCTTAGCCATGTGCTCCAGCAGGGCAACGCGTCGCGGATCATGCGCAAGGTCCGCTTCGAGCCAGAGAGCGAGAAGGGCGCATCGAATGAAGCTCTGGCGTTTTTCGCCGATATCGGGCTGCCGGCATCGAACTATGAATTCACGAGCTTTGAGGGCGGTCGGGCGACAGTGGAAGGCCGGGGCAGTCGACCGAGCACGGTGTCGGCAGAGATTGGATGGGCATATCTGACGTCGTCGGATCTCTACGAGCGCAAAGCCACGAAGATGAGACAGGATCTCGCCGAACGGGAGGCGCTCATCTCGAACGCACGTACAGTAGGCCCTGCCCTCATGTGGGGTGAAATCGTCAAGGGTGGCGGCAAGGTAAACGCCAGCTATTGGGAAATCGTTCGCGGCGCCGGTGGCGTTCAAATGCGCACCAAACAAGGGGCGGACTCTGCCGACGCGATGGACGACGTCCGAGCGAACCCCGGAATGTACTCCGTGGAGTGTTTTGCGAGTGTAGCTATGATCGAAATGCTCACCGAGCGCGAGCGGCTGGGGGCCGACAAGTTTCGACAGCGCTATCCCCAGCTCGTCATTCACTTTACGACCGCGGGTGGCGTCATCACCTCGCTCGATGTACAAGGTCTGACGGAGTGGGATGTGGGCAGCCTCGACAACACCCGCGAACTCATCCCCGGGGACCAATCGAACTGGAAGAACTCAGCAACCGGCTTCAACGAGAACTTCATCTATCTGGGCAGCGGGCAGTATTTTGCGCATCCCGCCGGCATCGTTAGCGGCAAGGCAACGTTTGCTTCCCGAGTCTCCGCAGCGGGTGCGGTTGCGGATCTCTTCATGACGCGGTACCGGTACCGTTGGGATCGATGGTTACCACCTTGAGCGCACCCGCGTCCTGGCCAGGCCGCTGTGTACGCCGGCCATTATAGGGGCTTCGCCATCGGGGCCCACACAAATCGGCAGTCCTGCTGGATCCCCGCGTTCGCGGGCATGCCTATGGGGTGATCCATTCGGCTCGACATTCCGGGGGAGCGGTGACCGGGTTGCAGCGAGCCGGCCGGGTCTCGGCGCCCGGCAGCCGAACGACGTAGGCGGATCCGAATGGGCTTTCCTCCGGATAGTCGGTGCTGATCCACTGCGCTCCGCTCGACAACGCGGCGGTGCGGCGAGTCGCGTCGCCCGTCCGGGCCTCATCCAAGGGGATGTCCGCGCGCGTGCGGATGAGAAAGCCCTGCTCCACGTACGAGCGGATGGTCGCCGCGTCAGCGATGGCCTCATTCATCTTGATGAAGCCAGCCGTGGGTTGACCAGGAGGTGAGCTCGTGAACATCACCCGGCCTTCCAGGAGCGGATGATCACGAAGGTACTCGTCGCGGTGGACGTCCGTATTGTCGAGCGCAAACATGACCTTCCCGCGCGACGCCGCCAGCGTCGGCCAGCCGATCTCCCGGATCGCGGCCTCGAGCGACTCGTGTTCCTGGCGGACATCGTCCGGCGTGATGATCTGGCTGCGGTCGAAAACCGAGAGGATCTCCGCATCCAGCGCGTCGAGCTCGGCCGCGCGAATCGGCAATGGGTCGGTGAACACGTAATCAAGGGTATCCGGCGGCGGCTCGACGAGTGGCGAGTCTTTCACCTCGAGGAGGATCATCACGGGGAGGTGTCGCGGGTTCGCGAGTGACCAATCGCGTACCCCTTCCAGGCAGGTCACGAGCGTCGGGCACGTCGACTGGTAGTCCAGATCCTGCACGTGCAGAACCTTGTATCCCGGCGCGCCCATGCGCTCGTCCTCCAGTTCCGCCGCCGCGCCGAGCAGCTGCCGTCCCGCGGGCCGGGAGAACCGGCCGCCCTCGGGATCGGCAAAAACGTCGAGCTCGAACTGACGGATATTCAACGCCGTCAACTGCTCGGCCAGCGGGCGGTGTGTGTACTGCCACGAGTCGCCCAGTCCGGGTCGGATCGACTCGAACGCGCCCATCAGCGCTTCGGTCGGCGCAACGTGGTAACTGTTGTGTGTTCCGAGAAGCTGAAGCTGATTGATGCGCAGGCAGTCGTCGGCGTTGTCCGCGTTGAGGGGCGCACAGGCACCCGCGCCGGTCGCGGCCTGGCAAGCCGAGAGGCCAGCCGCGAGCAGGGCGCACCCGATTCCAGTGAATGATCTCATGATGTCGAATCAGAAAATGTACTTGGCGCCCAGAGCGAGATTGAAACCCGATCCTTCGTAGCGCGACTGGCCGAAGTCCCGGTTCACCCGATACTGGAAGGTTTGCGTCTCTGGATCGAAGCTCTCGACGTCGTACAGGCTCGCCGTGTTGATGATGTTGTCGTTGCCGCCGCGTGAATCGCTGATCAGGTTCAGGAGATTGAACGCGTCGACGTGGAGCAGAATCCGGTGGCTTCCGAGCAGTTGGATCTCGTTGGTCAGCCTCAGGTCGACGCTTGCACTCCACGGATTGATACCGCCATAAGCCGTGGCGTACTCGCCGAAGTTATCGCGCAGATACTCCGCGGCGTTGGGGTGCGCGTTGTCGAGGACGAAGCGCATGTCTTCGACGAACTGGTCGCCCTGAACGTCTCGCGTCCCGGGGTCATCGGGATCGAAGACGAACGCGGCGTAGCCGACTTCTTCCCGGATGCGGGTACCGCTGAGGTCGTAGCGACCCACCAGCGCAGAGAACCGACCCTGCTGGCGCAGGTTGATCAGCGTCCCGAGCTGCCAGCCCCCAACCGTTGGCGACGTGACGTTCAGCAGGAGCTTGTGTCGGAAGTCGTTCTCCGAATAGGCATCGTTGATGAACGAGTAGTCGTCGAAATATGACGCCCCGACGAATCGCTGGTCGTCTTCGTTGCGGAAGCGGTCCCCTCCCCGAGCCTCGTTGAAGGTGTAGCTGGCAGAGATGCTGCTGCCCCCGGTCAGCGCGGCGGTGGCGTCCAGGACGAGTGATGTCGACCGCGCGCTGTTGCCGTTCGTGTACATCAGGGCGTCCGCGAACTGTTCCGACTTACGGGCAACGGCCTGGGGGGCGACCTGGCTGACCGGAACGTAGACCTCGCGTCCACCTTCACCCTCGACTGTGAACTGCACCTGATCGGGAAGATTCACGTTCTCCATCACGTGCAGCCGCGACACGTGCGCGAAATACGCGCTCCCACCGACACGCAGCCAATCGGTCAGGTAGCGGTGATAACTGGCATGTGCGCGGAACGCGCGCGGCATCTTCAGATCTTCGTCGAGGAAACGAATCACCTGCGCATCGCTGCCTCGACCCAGATCCTGGTCCGTGAGACCATCTCCCGGAATGCTGCTGTAGTCGGAGTCGTAGGAGGTGTAGTCCGGCGTAGGGAGCGGAATCGACGCCCCGTTCCCGTCCATGTCGCCGCGGGAGACATCGACCTCGGTGAAACGAATGCCATTGTCGATCATCGAGTAGATGTACGGCCGGGTGACAGTCTGGCCCATGAAGAGGCCGACGCCGGCATTCACGATGTCCCGGCCGCGGCCCCCGAGATCCCAGTGCAGGTTCAGGCGCGGCTGGATGTTGGTGAAGTCGACCGGGTTCACGTCGTTCCGGTAGCCGAGCTCCTCCTCGAGGACGGGATTGTAGTCGGCGGGCGTGGTAAAGATGGCGACATCGTATCGTAGCCCGAATGTGGCTTCCAGGTCAGGCACCAGCTCGCGCGTCAGCTGGGCATACGCGGAAAGCTCGGCGAGACCTGCGTCCACGGGATCGACCAACTCCTGCCCCGGATTCGTGTGCTTCCGCCGGTACCGGTCCGGCTGCATGTTCTCGAACGCTTCGATGCTGAAGAAGTCGAAGCGGCCCTGCGTGTCGTGCGTGTAGATGCCCTCGGACCGGGTGTACGTGTTCTCGGTGCCGATCACGACGTCGTTGCCTCCCCATCTCAGATGTGTGTTGTTCGTCAGGCTCAGCGTTCGCGCGATCTGCGTTTCCGGCGTCCAACGGTTGTATCGGGGCATGAAAGTGAAATTCTCCAACTCGCCGTTCACCTCGGATTGGGCAAGCACCCACAGCTGCGGGTGCCGGCCAGTCGTAATCCGGTTGCCCCGATCATTGGAGAAGTAGCCGATGCGGAGCTCGTTCAGCGTCGTCGGCGAAAGCTGGGAACGCAGGTGGGCGAGCGTGTTGTTGCCGCTATTGGTGAAGTCGTACGCGGCCGACATCGTGCCGTACCGGCCGATGTCGCTGTTGTTCATGTTCGGGCGGCTGTAGCTGTCGGAGAAGGACCGGACGGTCAGTCGATGGCGGTTGTCGATCTGCCAATCGAGTCGGCCGAAGTACGTGTCCAGCGTGACATCGCGCTGGAAGAAGCCGATCTGCTGCTGTTCAGGGTCGATCCCGTACTGCGGGACGGCCGCGAGCAGCCGATCCATGTCCTCACGCGAAACGCGTTCGCCCTCGTTGCTCTGGTAGTAGGTGTCGTCCGTGCTCTGCGACCACATATCGAACTGCTCGGCGAAGCGCTCGCCGTCGTAGGCGACGAAGAAGTGCAGCTTGTCACGGATGATGGGGCCGCCGAGTGAGAAGCCGCGCTGAGACTTCGTCTGGCCGGCGACGTCGCGGCCCAGCAGGTCCTGGCGCGCGGCCAATCGCTCGTCCTGATGGTAGGCAAAGATGCTTCCCTCGAGCCGGTTCGTCCCCGACCGGGTGACGGCCCGAATCCCACCGAAGGCGCCTCGGCCATCCGTCACGTCATACGAGTTCGTAACCACCTCGAACTCGCGCAGCGCCTCCATCGACAGCTTGTATGGCGAGTCACCGCTCCCTCCGAACGCCGCCTCGCGCGCGTTGACGCCATCGATCAGGATCGAGTTGTTGCGGCTCTGCTGACCGAAGATGTTGCCACCACTGCCGATCAGCGGTGAGAGCTGCTGCAGGTTCGAAAACGTGCGGTCGGCCGCTGGCAGCGTGCGGAGGTCCGACTGGTCGATCGACGTCGAGCTGGAGAGCCGCCGGTCTCTCGATCGGAAGCCGGCGACCGTTCCGACCACTTCGATTCCCTCGAGCGCGAGCGCCTCCGTCACTAACTCGAAGCGAACCTCCACGCGTTCGCCCTGGCTCAGTTGCACTCCGACTTCCGACGCTTCCCGGTATCCGAGCATCGAAACCGAGACGGAGTACGGTCCACCCAGCGGCAGCTGACTGAACGCGAAGTCACCAGTCGGACCGGCCAGCGTGGCCGACTGGAATCCGGTCGACTCATTGCGAAGGATGACATTTGCACCGGCCACAGGCATGCTGTCGGATGCAACGACGGACCCATGAACGGATGCGTCGGTTGCCTGCGCCGCGAGCGTGCCGGGTAAGATGATCGCGGCGATCAGTGAGCCGGCAATCGATCGGCCGAGCGTCGTCGCAATTCGGGCATGACCGGATCGTATGGGGTGCTGTGCGAACGTGGCGAATCGGTGCATCTCCCTCTCCGTGCTGGCTGTGATCGAGATTTGACGTATAGCCCTATCTTGATCCGGGTCTGCCACACTCGACCTCCCGTTCGGACACGATTCCGTAACAGGCTGGGCACGAGGCGGCGGTCACCGGCAAGAGGAACGGCTGTTCCGCAACGACCAGCGACCGGCACGCGAGTGACAACCGCTTCGAATTCGCCAGCGAAGCATTCGAAAGAGGGTGACGACCTTGATTCTCCTCGAGGAAGCGAAGCCGTTCCGAGAGGGGGGGAGCTCGAGGCAGAATCACAGACAGGGAGGGGAACCGTCTAGCGAAAGGCTGTACGATATGAAGAACGTCTTGGAACCATGTCCCAGGAGTTCTCCTTGACCTTCGTTAGGATCTCCTCGCGATTTCAGGTCGTGATCCCGAAAGATGTTCGCGACCAGTCGACCTGAAGCCGGGGCAACGGGTGCAAGCGATCGCCTTCCGCCTGTCCGGCTGGGGGCTCCAGGCGCTTCTGTCGCTGGTGCCAGAGGGCGTCCTGCCGGCGTACGTTGACGTCAGCCCTGACCTGCGCGTCCTCGGCTTCAGCTTTCTACTGGTGGCGCTGACGGGGGTGGTCTCCGGCATTCTCCCGGCGTCGGTGAGCGATGCCGCCGACACGCCGCGGGTCACGATCGTGACCCGCGGCGTTCGCGGAGCGCTTCTGGCCCGCGGAGGAGGCGGTCGGGAAGCGGCTGCAGCTCGGGTTGGACGTCTGGGTCACAGTGGTCGGTGTCGCCGCGGACGCGAGGTTCCGCGACCTCACGACGGTGTTGAGCGATCCTGGCGAGGATCCGGACATCTATCTCCCCTTCGTGCAGCAGTCGACCGGCTCGTTCGACGTGGTAGTGCGCTCCCAGAACGGCGGGCTCACGAGCGCACGGCTGATCCAACAGGCGGTTTCCGAGCTCGATCCTTCTCTCCCGATCTACGACGTGGCGCCGATGAGCCGGGTGCTGGCAACGCAGACGGCGAGCGCACGCTTCG